>JANQLQ010000006.1 GCA_028280565.1 Fulvivirga sp. | reverse complement strand
AACGAGACTGGAAAAAATAGCTAACCGTCCAATTACATTTAACTTGACACTAGGACTACTTTGTCAGATTTAAGTAATTGATAATGAGGTTTGTAGTTTCAAACCTATTGCCAGCGAGTTGCAAAGGATGGGTGATACACTTCCTGTTCTAAATCCATCCAACACCCATACCTAAGAACGTTATCCTTTACTTTCTACCCTCGTCATTCCTTGCGGCTTGTGCGTTGGGCTAGGCGTGACAAGGAATCTGCGAAGTCGTGAAACGAAAACCCAGTACACTCAAAAAAGGGTTCACGTTCAACGACACAGCAGATTCTTGCTCTCGCGCATCGCTCACCCTGCAAGGCAGGCAGGAATGACGATAAAGAAGTTTTTTTTCGTTTTTGATGAGGATACCCAACGGTCTTATTTTTCGCTTAATCACTGTCTATCAAATAATTGAATGTGACAAAGTAGTACTAGCTTTTCGTACTGATTAGACAGTGTTAGGCCAGGTATTGTGGATCATGCCCTGTTTTTTGCATTTACTTAAGGTGTCCTTGAAAATTAGCTTTGATAGTAAAACGTTCAATTTTGACAAGTTAAGCTATATTTTTAAGATGTTTCGTGTAATGGGAACCTCTCAAGCAGTATACGCGAGATTATGTGGTTCTAAGTCCAGTTTTCATTTTCTTTTTGCGCGCCCATGCCATAGGCACCCCTTCGGGAAAAGAAAACGAACCAAAAGAAAAGGCGCCAGCAACAAAGCCCATTTTTCCCTCGAAACGCGCTATCCAGCCCCCATAGGCCGCTTACCCACAGGCTTCAAATGTGCCGCGCTGTTCCTGGATGTCTCCCCTCCATACTCCACTTGAATTTTCAATGATGACCTACTTAAATGGATCATGGCGATACTACTCGGTAGGTGAATGAAAAAATCAAAAAATGACCAAACTTGGTCATTTTATCCAAGGTCAAAGATCGCTTACTTAGCATCATCGATTCTAGAACAGTTCCGTGCCTCTTATTTCGAGTTTAGCCCTTGTAAAAGGAGAACTTGATCTAAGAGGCATACTTTTTATAGTGGGGCGTTCTTGGAAATTAGCTTTGATCATAAAACGTTTGATTTTGGAAGGTTAAGCTATATTTTTAAGATGTTTCGTGTAATGCCAGCCTCGCAATAAGCAATTTGAGCGAGATTTCGTGGTTCTAAGCCCAGTTTTCATTTTTTTTGTGCGCCCAAAAGAAAACGAACAAAAGAAAAGGGCGCCAGGAACCAAGCCCATTTTCCGCTCAAAACGCACTACCCAACCCCTATAGGCTGCTTGCCCACAGGCCTCAAATGTGCCGCGTTGTTCCTGGATGTCTCCCCTCCATACGCCACTTAAATTTTCAATGATGAACTTGTTAAAGGTGTAAGTTGTTGATGGCATCAAACCTAAAAAATAAATATACCTCGCATAAGGAGGCGAAAAATATGGCAATGAGGAAAGTGAGCTTGTTTTGATTCTTTTTCGACACCCAAAAATAGCCTAATTGTAGTAGTATCAGCAAGGGTGCGAGGTAGGTGACCAGCCCATAAACATTATAGGCCGGGAATATGCGTATCACTTGATTGTTCCTAGCGAAATCAGCATATTTCAGTGTTTGTAAAATGGGTGTAGTCACGATCTCACCGCTTTCCATTCCTTGCAATTGAAGTCCATCTTCCTTCTTTATGCGTAACCTGAACTGGTCGAATTGGATATCATCGTAGCGGTAGGTGGATTGGCCGTTGGCATTGGTTTCTAAAACACGATAAATGGTTACTACCTGCTGGTGTTGAACATTACCCGGTAGATAGTAATCCATCACTAGCAGCAAATTGAAAATGATCGTAAGCACAGCTAGGTAATCAAAGTACGCGTAGATCTTCGTCAGCATTTCCTGTTGCTCTTGTTCTGCTTCTCGAGCCTTTTTCCGGGCGTAGGCTTTGGCCCTTTCCCGCCACTCGTCGTAAGCTTTTTGACGCGGGTCAAAGTCGTAATTGATAGGCTCATTATTCGGTTTAGGCCCAACCGCGGTCAAAAATTTATACGCCTCATGGATCTCAATAAATTTTTGCTTGGCACCTGGCGACTTATTTACATCTGGGTGGTAAGCTTTGGCTAGTTTTCTAAAACTTGCTTTGATCTCCCTTTCATCAGCGCCAGGGCCTAGGTCTAAGATTTCAAGATAATGATTGGTCATAAAGGCAGCAGGGCTAGTTTTCTCCCGGGGGCTTGGATTAAAAATAAAGACTTTGTGCTAATGGAACAAAACCATTTGCAATCCTGCCTATTCGCTTTTTTGAACATCAAAGGGTAGATGTATGCCCCGTTCCCAATAACTTTTTCCGTTCAATACTCCACGTCCAGTTCCAGGTCTTGGGCGGCCTCGACGCATCGTTTCATGTCATTGGCCCCGATATTGCCCTTATATATTTCTTTTTCCCGGTTGAGTTGCTTAATGGAAGTATACATCTTTTTATAGTCAGCGTCTGCCACACTTCCGGCAGAGTCGTAACCAGCTTCCATTAATACATAGGCAAAGGTATGATTGACCCATTTTATCCTGGAGAGGTCCGTGAGCCTTGCCAGCCTCATGATGTCCTCTTCCTTAATTCCCGTTTTGAGGGAAAGCTCTTTTCTTTTAGCAGGGGTCAATACCTCGTTATACAACTGTACGGTGTTCTTAAGTCCTAAGGCTTCGAGCTTAGTTGGAATATCCGTGGGGGTTCCCGGGAAATCTTTTATTCTATTGGGTTTAGGATGGTAGCCATTGATCACCCTTCTCAAAACCATAAGGTAATCTATCGAGAGACCGCTTTGTTCCGAAAATATCTCTACTTTGGCCTTATCCTTTAAGGCGGTTTTTAGTTCTTCCAGGTTTTGGATCTTTTGTTGTTTGATGATATCCATGTTTTTATCGATATCTTCTTTTAAAACTTGCCAGCTAGGCAGCAAGTCGCCAGAATGGAGGATCTCCTTGTAGTCATTAATGCTGATCTTTGTTAGGTCCCTGTAATATGCCATGACTTGTATTTTTTGGGTGTAATGTGAGTTTTACTTCTTATAATAAAACCAAGATCCTCAGCAAGATAGTTCTGCGTTGATTATACCTTTTGAATATTGATGCTTATAACTTGGACTCGGTTAATACGGATTGCGTTAATCTTATCTTGACTTGTTTTGCTTGGCAGGTTTGGTGAACTTTAATGTTGTAGTGAAGCTTCCTAGGCCACTAAAGCGCTAAGCTCAAAACATTACGAGGAGATATCTTCCTTCATGTTTAACCCCGACCTATTTTGTGTTACTGTAATATCAGCGGTATTTACTGGTAAGAATTTTCTTGAAAGGAAGGTCTTAAGAACTCTAAGTGCACATGAGAGACTTGCTTTACTCTTCTAGCCAACTGTGTTCCTCCAGGCGCATCAATTCAGCTTGCTTGGTATCGTAATCATACACATCTTGCCTGAATTGGATCACGCCCTCATCATCGACCCAAGCGGTAAGATAGGTGATGTAAACAGGGATCTTTTGCTTCAGCATTACGCTTGTAGGCGCAGCATAGCTCATGCTTTCTTTGATCCTGCGGATGTCCCATTTACGGTCATCCAGTAAATATTTAGCCAGTAGCCCGGGTTTTTCAACGCTGATAGAGGAGTAATTGAAGGCGCGAAAAGAAAAGTCAAAAAGTGAAGAAGTAGAACCATCACAAAGGAATAGGTTCTCGCTATTGGGCATGGCAAATTTCACCTGCCCACGCATTTTGTCATTAGGACCCGGGTGATGCACTACCCGGAAATCGTGGTTGATGATCTCTATGTTTTTCCATTGGATGGTACGAATGTCCAAAGGGTTTTCTCCTTGGACATCTGAGCGGGCATACAGCCTGTACCCCAGCTTATTTAGGTATTCAGGGTCTTTTTTTACTTTAGGAAGCACATTCCTATTGAACATATTATCAGATACGGACCATGTGGGGCTGAAAGTGATATACTCTACCTGGTCATTTAATACCGGGGTGGGGTTTGCTTTCTTGCCCACGATCACCTTCATTGTCTCTAACTCTTTTTCCTTCTTGTAAAGCTTTAAAGTAAAATCGGGGATGTTGACCATTAAATATTTTCCTCCTAGGGTTTGGGGCATCCATCTCATTCTTTCCAGGTTGATCATGACCTGGTCAATCCTTTTTTCTATCGGTACGTTCAGCGCGGTGATGGTTTCTTTATTGAGGATCCCATCCGGGGTAATACCATGTCTTTTTTGGAAAAATTTTACAGCTTCTTGCAGGGGAGCGTCATAGGTGGAGCTTGACTGACCAGGACCGAGGCTTTTCTTGTAGTCATTGCTGTAGGACAACCTCTCTTGCAGCAGGTATACCATTTCATGGTACTCCCCAGGGTAGAGATTAAGCGTGTCCGGGATCAATGGCCACCCTCCTTCGTCGGCTATGGAAAGGTACGTGGCTAATTTCTTTCTTAAATTAGCATAGGCCTGGGAGCTAGGCGCTACCATCTCAATTCCTTCCTTAAAACTTTTGCCGGCCAAGTAGGTGGAAAGTTCTATCCTCTTTTTGTGGGCATGCCAATACTCCCCAAGATCACGGGTGTTCACCTGGCCGTGATAAAGGTGCCAAGCATACGTAAGATAGGCGGCTGAGAGCAAGATGTCCAAGTGGATCACTTCAACGATCTCGACTTCCGAGCTATGATCGTAGACCTCGTTCACACGGTCCACCAGCTCAGCTACCTTGTAGTCGGAAGGGAACAGGCCGTGCTCTTCAGACAACGACAGTTCATTCAGAAGAAGCTTTGCATCACTGTTAGGAGCGTTGAGTGCACTCCACGCCAGCTTGTAATGATTGAAGCGATAGAACTGTTTTAGCTCTTTGAATAATTCCTTTTTGAAATGGATATCGTGAATGTAATTCCCGGCTTTGATCGTGTCTATGCTCGTGACAAGGTATTGTTGTATTAGTTCAGCAGGAATACTTTTCGAATCCCCCAGTTTTTCTACATTGGATGGACCGGGATCCTGGTCATTCCCGGTTTCAAGCACTACAACCTTCTGGGTACAACTTGCTGATAACAATACCCACCCAAACAATACAATGAAACCGGCCCAATGTGATCGCATTTGTTTAATGTATTTCGCGAAAAATAAAAGTATAAACTAACGAAATTAATTACTCATGTAAGATAAAGGTAACCTGTTGGAATATAGTAATTTCCATTCAATAAATGAAATTTTATTGCGTCAAGTTTATATTATTTTTAATGTCGCTGTATCTGGCCCGGTCAAGGTAAGTTTTGCGGGGTTAACTGCATTAAGACTCTTGATCAATAGAGGTCAGTAATAGGCACACTTTTTCACCGGCTGGTGGATTTATTGTAAATGCTTTTACCGCGGCAGGCACCACGAAAGTTTCCGCGTAGTGAACGACCAAAGGGCTAAAACTACCAGTAATCGTAACCTCCGTTCCTTCCACGAGATTTAGGACATGGATGGTGCTATGGGTTTTTAGCTTGAGTGGTTTTGATATCCATAAGCGCTTTGAAATGAGCTCGCTATCTTGTGCTCTTCCCAATACCTGGTATTCAATTCCGTCGGATTTTACCTTCTCGCTGTTGTTTAAATATTGTTGATGGTCTTCTTTAAAGTTCGAAGTAAGCTCTAAAAGCTGGTCCAGGTGGTCAGCCGAAGCGGCCTTTTCATTTTCATTAAATACACTTAGCTCAAATAGTGAGGACGATTTGGTAATGCCTAAGATCATCAGCTTGTTCCCTTTTGTATGTACAATCCCGTTTGGGATCATAAGATGATCGTGTTCGCGAAGTTTGAGGGTATTTAGCAAGCTTTGAAGCTTGTTTTTGGCGGTTTTAGTCCTCGCCGCCAGCGCTGTTTCTTCGAAGTACTCTTTTGAGACCCCTTCTTGTAGCCCGATACCTATAGAGGCATTTTTTTCGGCATTCATGATATAGTATATCTCATGTTGCTTGTGGAAAATGCCATAATTTTCTTTGAAGAATTGTTCACTGGGCTGTAAATAAACGTTAATGTCTTTTTCATCCAGGGTATCGATGAAATTATAACGTATAGGCAGCTCATGGCCGTATTTTTTATAAACAGCATCTCCCATCAGTTGGGTAGGATTGAAATATATTAAGTTGATGGCGGGCGACTCAAACAGGTGATCACCCAGCTTCAACAAGATATTGTTCTCATCCATGCTACAGTTAAAGACCCAGTTGAAATCATTGTTCTCTCCCTCGTAATGTACAATGTCTTCCCATAACTCGGGATCGAAGAACGGCGCATTAAAAAAAGGCTGCGCATAGGTCATCTCGTACCCTTTCCGGATGATCTCACCAGTAGCAAGCTTAGGTTTTTTCCAATTATTGGTTTCCAGGAAATAGTCACAGTGTATAATGGCTTTCCTTTTGATCTTATCACATATACGCCAATCGATAAAGTAACTCCAAAGTTGTTGATCTTGGTAGGAGACACCGGCATTATTGATCCCGATATTGGATACTTCGCCCCGGCGAAACCGTTGCACCTGCTCCCATCTTGAGATATCGGAATAGATCAGGATATCAGGATCCCATATTTTAGAAGAACCCACACCATGGATCAATACTACTCCCTCGTCTATGAAATCAATGTTGTTTCGCAGGCCGTCTAACTTTTGCTTATCGAAATAATCTTCAATGTTGTGGGTAGATGTAGAGGCATAATGATCATTTCCAGCATTATTGTTGGCCAATTGCATGATCATGTTGGGATCTTTGTATATGTCTTTGGCCCGGCAGGTTACATTGGGGACTATGCAGTCTTTTAAAGCTTGTAAATTGGAGTCTAAATACGTCCCGAGATTAGACTCTATGGCAATCACCACCTTCTTTTTGGAAATGGACTGAATATGCCGCTTTAACTCATCACCGATGTGACTCCAGCCTTCCCAGCAGGCCTTATCACTTCCGGGTATTTCTATGTAAGGTTTTTTATTGATCATATATTAGGCTGTATTTATGGATCTATCGAGTCATGATTTGGTCAAATACACGGCGATTAGCCTCTCACAGGACCTATAGCAATGAATATCACCAGGATTTTCATTTAATGCGTTGTCTCCAAGTCAAATTCCAGTGTTCCCCCGCTTACCAAGTCTTTATGATGGATAAAAAATGAATTTAGCTCCTTTCCATCTTTGCGTATGGCATGGATGTAGTTGGCATCCTGGGCGCTTTTGTTGGTTTTTATGATCAACGACTTCCCGGTGTAATAACGCTCATCCAGGGTAATGACCACTTGATCAAAATAGGGGGACACTATAGCGTAGTTCATATCACCGGGACAAATAGGATATATCCCTAACATACTAAAAAGCAACCAGGTGGAGAGGGTTCCCGTGTCATCGTTGCCCGGTATCCCCCCGGGGGTGTTCGAATAATATTGGTTTATAAGCTCTCTTACCTTTTGTTGGCTTTTGTATTCTTGCCCGGGTAAGTAGTTGAACAGGTAAGGGTAGGTTATGTCCGGCTCGTTTGCCATATCATAATTATCACTATCAAAGAGTAGTTGTAATTGTGACCCGAACTTTTTTCGTCCTCCCAGTAATTTGATAAGCCCATTTATGTCATGTGGAACATAAAATCGATACTGCCAAGCATTCCCCTCTACATATCCTATTACAGCCTCGAAGTTTTTACCGGCCTCCGGGTTAAAGGGAGTAAGCCACGAACCATCTTGAAAGCGTGGCCTCAACATGCCGGTTGACTTATCAAATAAGTGCCGGTAGCCTAAGGATTTTTGCAGGTACTTTTTGTGATCAGTGGAGTTGCCCAACGCCTTGGCCAACTGTGCCAAGTTCCAGTCGGCAATATAGTATTCTAAGGAGGACGATACGCTTCCGCCCCAGGTATCCAAAGTGTCTTCCGCCACATATCCTAGTGTATTATATGTGTCAATTCCCGGCCGCAAAAGATTTTCCTCGCCCGGGGTATCCGAAGCTTTTTTCATAGCCTCATAAGCAGCCTCTACATCGAAATCCCGTATGCCTCTCAGGTAGGTATCTGTAATGACAGGCGATGCCGGGTCTCCTACCATGACGTTGGTTTCCATCCCGAATAATTCCCATTTAGGCAGCCAATGGTTCTCCTTGTACATGTCTACCATGGTATTGACCATTTGAGATTGAAGTTCTGGGTAGACCAGGCTCAAGAGAGGATGAACGTTACGATAAGTATCCCATAAAGAAAATACAGTGTAACGGTCTCTATCTGAATTTTTGATTTCAGGACCACCTCCCATCACCGGGTAGTCACCGTTCACATCGTTGACCAGGTTGGGATGAAGGAGGGTATGGTATAAGGCCGTGTAAAAGAGTGTTTTGGCGGTTTCATCTTTTGTTTCTACTTGTATTCTACCTAATAGTTCGTCCCACTTCGCTTCGTTCTTTTTGCGAATGTCTTCAAATTCGAACGATGGTTGTTCCCGGCGCAAATTCTCGCGTGCATTTGCTATGCTTACAAAGGAAATTCCCACTTTCACTTCTATTACGTCATTTTCTTGGGTATCAAAGGAAAAATAGGCACCGATGTCTTCGCCAGCCATTTCATGCCGGTAGTTCTCATACGGTTTGTAGGCATCGTCGTATTTTACCCAATCGGCTTCTACCGCTTTATACTTGGGCATTTTCTTGTAGGTCCCGAAAGATTTTGCCGGTTTGCTCAATTGGGCGACAAAGTATACCGGGCGCACATCTTCCGGGTTATAGCAGAACGTACCTATGGTTTTCGACCCCTCCACTTCCGTAGGCGAAATGATCCTTACACTGGCCCCGGTTTCATTGGTGAGTCCTAGCCCTAAGTTGAGTAAGATATTAGACCTGCCCGCCGGGAAAGTATAGCGACTAATGCCCGACCTTTTCGTACTTGTCATTTCTGTTAAGACCTGGTATTTATCCAGTCGGCTGCTATAGTACCCAGGAGAAGCTTTTTCCTGGGAATAAGTACTGCCGTATTCTGCGGCATCGAACTCCAACGGACCGGTCGTTGGCATCAGGAGAATTACTCCTGCCTCCGGGCATCCTACGCCGCTTAAGTTCAGGTGGCTGAATCCTGTAAGGTATTTGTTCTCGTAGACATAAGGCCTGGAATGCCATTCGCTGTCTTTCTCGAACTTGTTTTCTGCCCCTTTTCGATGAGCAACATTAAAAGGAGTAACCGAAGCCATAGCATGCGGGTAATTTGACCCCGGGTGCGTGGCGCCATAATTAGAAGTTCCAATGAACGGATTGACGTATGAGGTCAATGATTGACCTTGTAGCGTATGATGGATCACAAATACGAAAAGGAATAAAAACCGGGTTGTCATAGTATTTGCACTCCTTTGTTACTGAACCTATTTAATTGATGATGCTCCGGACCCGCTTCCGTGATGAGTATATTTATCATATCCACACTTTCTACTTTAAAGGGCTGTATTGTGCCGATATCGTTGGAAAGACACATGACCACGACCTGTGAAGCGGACTTAAACATGGCTTTTTTAGTATAAGCGCTTTCCCGGTCCCCGTCCGTGATGCCGATATCTTCATGAATACTGTCGACTTCGGCAAAAAACAGATCCGCATGCACTTCACCTAGGGCGTTAATAACATCTATGCCTAAAGTCATGGGGTATTTATTTGATAATTTCCCTCCCAAAAAAATAGTCTCAATATGCTGGTAGTTGAACAATTTGGCGGCTAATTGTAGAGAATTCGTAAAAATGGTGAGTGTCATCTCCTTTGGAATGTGATCGATGAGCAAGAAGTTCGTAGAGTTGCCCTCCATGAGTATAACTTGACCATTTTGTAATAAAGAGGCTGCTTTTCTTGAGATTACCTCTCGTTCAGGTTGATTAGGTATTTTCTGTTTTCTGACGGTTCCAGGAGAATTAGGATTAGCCATGGCCCCACCGTGTACTTTTTTGATGTGCCCGTTTCCTGCTAATTCCCGCAAATCCCTTCGAATGGTATCTTCAGAAACATTCAATAGTTGGCTTAATTTGGAAGAATGTACCTTATTATGTGTACGAATCTCCTGTAGTATCATATTTTGTCGCTCTACTTTTAGCATAGGGCAAGCGTTTATTCACATTTACATTAGAAATTCCCTGTGCCTCCAGGCGCAGGGCCTACGGTCTAAGATATCCGCAAAATAATGCAATAATTAGAATACTTAGACGATTGTCTTTAGAAATGTGGCAGTTATGCTCAGGCTCTAACTGCCATTAGAATGCCGGTTTCTAAACTATATAATCGATTTTACCTGTTGTAACACCTGTTTATCCCCATTTTGCGGTATTTGTGCATGTAAATTATCTATTTCGTGCATAAAACAGAATTTTTTTGCACGAAACTCTTTGAATTGAATTTGTAAAACCTTAACATTAGCCTTTATAAAAATATTTAATATGATAAAACATGTACTTGCATTCATCTGCTTCTCTTTGTGTCTAAACTTGAGCGCCCAAGTGAGAATTACTGGGACTGTAATTGATTTTGGCACAGGGGAAGGCTTACCCGGGGTAAGCGTCTACATTGAAGGGACTACTACTGGAACGGTTACGGATGTTGATGGAAACTATCAAATCCAGGCAGATCCAGGCGATGTCCTGAATTTTAGCTTTGTAGGGTTTAAGACAGTTAAAGAGGTTGTTGATAGTAGGACGACCATCGACGTATCACTAGAAAGTGATATTACACAGCTCGGGGAGATTGTAGTTACAGCTTTGGGTATTGAGAGGGACAAAAAAGCTGTCGGATTTGCCGTGCAAAGTTTGGAGGGAGAAGAATTAGTAGAAGCTCGTGAACCTAATGTTCTGAATAACCTCGCGGGAAAGATCAGCGGGGTACAGATCAATAATACAGGGAACGGCCCCACCGGTTCTACCGTGATATATATCAGGGGCTTTAAATCCATTACAAGAAATAATGAACCTCTCTACGTAATAGATGGTGTTCCTATTGTGAACCGTTTTGAAGGAGCCGGTGTTGCGGATAACTCGTCTACTGGAGCTTTTGACGGTGGGGTAGGTATCAACCAGGTCAACCCTGATGACATCGAGAGTATGACCGTACTGAAGGGACCTTCGGCTGCGGCCCTTTACGGAAACCGGGGTTTAAATGGTGTGGTATTGATCACTACAAAATCCGGTAAGACTGGTAAAGGTATAGGTGTATCTTTCAATGCCAATGTGATGTTCGATACACCGCTCAAGCTTTATGATAACATGCAGCACGAATACGGCCAAGGAAACAATGGGGATTATCTTTACGGTGCCAATGGGAGCTGGGGTCCACGTGCGGAAGGGCAGATCGTAGATAATTACTGGACAAATTTCGGCGAGGCCCCACTCACGATCGAAGAGGATGATTTAAGAGACTTTTTACAGACAGGCGTAACGCAGACGTATAGTGTAGCTGCGGATGGCGGGAATGACAAGACCACCTTCAGGGTATCCTACACCCGGTACGATAACGAAGGTCTTATACCGAACACTTCGCTGGAGAGAAATCTCGCCAGTATTAAGGCACAACATAAATTCTCGGATAGATTAAACGTAGAAGGGCGCCTTTCCTATACCAACGAAGAGGCCTTTAACCGCCCTTGGTTATCAGGCTCTTTGCGTAACGTATTCTTTAATTATATCACCCAGCCCAGGTCCATTGGTATGGAAGATCAGCGTAATTTCAGGCGACCTAATGGATTCCAGAACCTATGGGATACAACGGCCTTTACTACTTCCGCAAACCCGCACTGGCTTGTAAATGAAGGTTATAACCAAGATGAGACCAATAGGTACATCACGTTGGCAAGGGTGGAATATAACATTACGGATTGGTTAAAGGTCCAGTTGAGACATGGTCTAGACTACCAGGTAAGACAAGAAGAAAGATTGAATCCTTGGGGAATGGGCACACCTACCAATAGCCCTGGTCATGATTCTGATTTTGTAATTAGTACCAGGACAATTTCAGAAGCAAATGCTGATGTCTTGTTGACCGCCAATAAATCGTTTGGTGACCTAAATGTCAATTTTTCCGTGGGTGCTAATAGACGGGATGGAGAGGAGTCATTTCTTGGAGGGAGGACAGCAGAGTTTACTGAAGATCCTAGGGGGCTGATAAGTCTAAATACTCCGAGCACGGAGGATCGCTTTCGAGGTAACAATCGCTTAACTCGGATTCGTATTAACTCGGTATACGCCTTTGCCAATTTGGCGTATAAAGATTACCTCTTTCTCGACCTAACTACTCGGACGGATTGGTCATCCACACAAGATCCTGATAACTCGGATATTACATACCCTGGAGTATCTACCTCCCTCATTGTCAGTGAATTATTCGATGATATCGGCGCCAATTTCCCTTCTACCATCAGCTACCTCAAATTAAGAGGAGGCTATGCGGAAGCCGGTAACTTTCTTTTACCTAGCCAGCTGATCAATACGTTTGAAATTGGTGAATTTGACGGGGGAATTATTAGGGCGAACAACCCGGACGCACTCAGGAGCCCGAATCTTGTTCCTGAAAAGTCAAAAAGCTTGGAGTTCGGTTTTGATATAAGCTTGTTTTTAAATAGGCTGTCGTTAGATGCTACCTACTATCACACCAGGACAGTCAACCAGATCATAGACGTCCCTGTAAACAATAGGGTGGGCTCAGGGAGACAAACGGTTAACATCGGGCGAATGGATAATAGGGGTATTGAGTTACAGCTTTCGGCTATTCCTATTCAACTCCCCAACAGTTTTGAATGGACCTTGACAGGTAATTTTACAAGAAACACGAATGAGTTGGTCGATATCGGATCCCAATTTGATAATACGGTGATTGGCCTGAATAGCTTTGGGTTGGTCAATGTTGTGGCAAGAAAAGACTCTGTGGTTTCTGAATTTGGCGTTATATCAGGTACTGATTTTGCATATACGGAAGACGGAAGACTCATCGTCAACGACGATGGAACCCCTCGAGTGGACCAAGAAGACCAGAACAAGCCTTTAGGTAATATTTTGCCGGATTGGCAATTAGGTATCAACAACCGGTTCACATACAAAGGCGTTTACCTTAGTTTCTTAATAGACATTCGTAAAGGAGGAGATATATATTCCGGGAGTTTGGCAACGATGCATGCCAATGGAAATGCAGAAGGAACGTTGCCTTTTAGAGAAGGTGGACTTGTAGTGGATGGAGTCACCGTCGATGAAGAAGGGAACGTAACAGGAGAAAATGAAACGGAAATAAATGCACAGCAGTACTGGGATGTAGCGGCCGGGGTGACCTCCCAGTTTATGTATAAAGCCAGTTTTGTAAAGCTTAGGGAGGTGACCTTGGGATATTCGTTACCTAGGCGGTGGTTGCAAGATACTTTTATTAATAGTGTGCGAATTTCAGCTGTGGGCAGGAACCTATGGTTGATTGATAGTGATATTCCGGGCATAGATCCAGAGTCGCTCACGGCCACGAACAATGCTGCGGCATTTGAATTAGCTCCTTACCCAACTACCCGGAGTTTTGGATTTAATCTTAATGTACAATTTTAGTAGTTCAACGATTAGAGGATGAAAAAGACAATACACGTCATAATAAATAGATCCATAGTAGTAATGCTGCTACTTATGGCCGTATTGGTAGGATGTACCAGTGATTTTGAAGAAATCAATACGGATGTTACCCAGACGCGACAGGAAAATGTTGTACCCAATTTTTTCGTGGCACCTGTGATTTCCAGGGGTCCAATGGGCGACCTGTCCAACGTTTTCAACATACAGTTTATCCAGTTGGATATGTGGGTGCAGTACTTTGCCAATTACGGGAGAATAGACGGGACCTCGAACAACGGGGGAACCACTACTTGGTGGAATAAGTCAGTGGGTGATATTGAAAATCTGAACCGGGCGCTTGCTACTATAAGGTCGACGGGTGAGGTTACAAATGATGAGCATATTGCCCGGATCATGAAAGTTTACATCTTTCAAAGGTTGGTAGGTGTTCACGGCCCCATACCGTATTTTGAAATGGCGGATCTAACCGGTAATAATCCGAATTACGATGATGAGGATGTGATTTACCAAGATATGCTAAAAGAACTGGAGGAGGCTGCTGCGGCGTTATCGAACGATAACCCGACCATGCCACCCGAGCAGGATCGCTTGTTTAGATCAGATATTGAAAAATGGAAAAAATTCGCCCAGTCTTTACGGCTGAAAATAGCCATGAGGCTCTCCGAGGTAGACCCGGAACTAGCCCGGAGCCACGCAGAGGCGGCAGTAGCGGCAGGGGTCATAGAATCTGTCGAAGATAACGGCTTGATAGATTTAGGACCTGAATTTGGATGGGGTAGCCAAAATGGTTATGCAACCTATCAATTTGGTTGGGGAGCCCCGATCAATATGAGCCGCTCTTTTGAAAACACCCTCATCGGGCTTGGTGGTATTGATTTCCCGGAGGCACCGGATGGAGAGACATATATCATAGATGATCCCGGGGTACCGATTGTAGGTAGCATCGAGAGTTCCTTGGATCCTAACAGGAGCCGGTTCAGGCAAGGAGTGCCTTCTAAAGTAGATCCCAGGGGGCCACTTTATTTTGATAACTTAGGCTTCTCCGTTGAGGATTCGGCTACATTAAGTAACGATCAAAGGGTAAATGTTGATAACCAATGGACGGGTAACCCGGCAGGTATAAATCCTGTAGACCTTGGGAAAGAGGAATACAACACTTTTTACTATGCTTCACTCGGTGATAATTATGCGAACTCGGAAAGAGATTACGAAGTAGCAAAATACCACGAAGTTCTTTTTTTAAGGGCTGAAATGGCTTTAAAAGGTTGGAATGCCCAAGGAGATGCGAAGTCGTTTTATGAAGAAGGTATTAGGCAATCTATGCTTTGGCACGAGGTCGATCCCTCTTTAATCGATACTTACATTAGCTCCACAGATCAAAATGTGTATGGACTAACCGTTAATTTTGATTTTGACTCCGGGGAGACTTTGCCTAATGGCCTGCCCGCGGATAGCAAACTGGCTAAGATAATTACACAAAAGTATATTGGATGTTTTCCTGATTTCTCGTGGGAAGCTTTTGCGGATTTTAGAAAAACGCAATACCCATTCCTAATACCTTTTGCTGACCCTAACCCGGCAGTTTATAATCAAGGGGACCTGGATGCGGCTAATCCGAACGCATACCCAAGAAGGATCAGGTATCCTAATGCAGAAGCCGTGAATAATGCTGAAAGATATGAACAGGCCGTGGAATTTCTAGGTGGGTCTGAACTGGAGAACGTACCGTTATATTACGATCCAAATAAATAGCTTTGCTTCTTCATAGGTTGAAAAGAGAGGTCACTTTTTTAAGTGCCTCTTTTTGTTTTTATTTAGAGTTCCCCTGGATTTGGGTTATTATCCCCATCCCCGATGCAAATGCAAATGAGTCAATTTCTTAGTACCATTTTTTAATTTCTCGGCATGATAAACAATATATCCTTAAGTGTATTTTTATGTTTTATGGTATGGCTAGCTGCGTGTAATAAACCTATAACGGATCAACCTCAATTTGAGCTGCTATCTTCCCAGGAAACCGCTATAGATTTTGTCAACCGTAGTGGTGAAACAGAAGCTGTGAATATTTTTACGTATGAATATTTGTACAACGGCGGCGGTGTTGCCTTAGGTGATATTAATAACGATGGGTTGCCGGATATTTACTTAGGTTCTAACAACCAAGCCAATAGACTCTACCTCAATAAGGGGGACTTCCAGTTTCAAGACATTACCGATAATGCTGGTGTAGCCAGCAGAGCAGGCTGGAAGACGGGTGTTGCTATGGTGGACATTAATGGTGATGGCTGGCTAGATATTTATGTTTGCAGGTCCGCAGATTTGAATGCTGAAAACCGGGAAAACCTTATGTACATCAATAATGGGAACCTAACCTTCACCGAAAGCTCCAAACCATTGATGTTAAATGACGATTCTTATTCAACACACGCCGCATTTTTTGATTATGATCGTGATGGAGACCTTGATGTATTTTCTTTGAACCACTCCTTGATAGATTTGTCGAATTCACAAAGTATGTTTTTTGTGAATAAAAAGACCCGGTATCCACACGTAGGAAACCGGTTTTTAAGAAATGACAACGGCCGATTTACTGAAATAGCCGATGAAATAGGGATCTACGGCCCTTCTTCTAACTATGGTTTGGGGATTGTAGTTTCCGATATCAATAACGATGGTTGGCCGGATATCTACGTTAGCAACGATTACAAAGACAACGACAAGTTATACATCAATGATCAAAAAGGTAATTTCCAGGATCGCTCCTACGACATGCTCTCTCACATGTCCAATTTTTCTATGGGAGCTGATATTGTTGACCTAAATCATGATGGTCATATGGACATCTTTACCTTGGATATGTTGCCGGGAGACAACAAAAGACAAAAGCAACTCTTTGGACCGGATAACTTCGAATTGTTTGATAACCAAGTCAAGACCGGTTATCATTATCAATACATGCGCAATATGCTCCATCTAAATAACGGCAACAACACGTTTTCGGAAGTAGGCCAGCTTTCCGGGATTTCGAATACAGATTGGAGCTGGGCGGCGCTATTTGCAGATCTTAATCATGATGGATTTGATGACCTGCTGGTGACCAATGGCTATAAAAGAGACTACACGAATAATGACTTTTTGAACTATAAAGCAGACCAACAGGTGAAACGCTCGCGGGCCGATAGCAATGCAGACCCCTATTTGAAAATGTTAGAAAAGATGCCTTCTAACAAGCTAAATAATTATGTGTATCAATACAAAGGAGATCTCCAATTCCAAGACGTAACCTCGGAATGGGGCTTTGATGCAAAAACCTTGTCTAACGGGGCAGCTTGGGCCGACCTGGACGCAGATGGGGACCTGGATATTGTGATAAACAATATTGACCAACCGGTAAGTATCTACAGGAATAATCTACCCCAAGACGGATCCGTCCACTATCTAAAAGTGACACTGAAAGGTGAGAAGAAAAACACTTTTGGACTTGGTGCAAAAGTGACGGTGTTTGTGGAGGGCCGCTTACAAAAGAAAGAGCTTAATCCTTATCGCGGATTCCAGTCGTCGGTAGAGCCTATTCTTCATTTTGGTTTAGGCGCTAATGCTACTGTAGACTCTTTAATCGTGCAGTGGATAAGCGGTAAAAAGGAAACCTTATACCAAGTGGAGGCAGATCGGCTGGTAACGCTGGAAGAGAAGAATGCCAAAGTCACACAAGAACTTACCCCAGTAATGGAGACCATGTTCTCGGAGATGGAATTAAAGAAGCCCATAGAACATCTTGAAAATGATTTCAATGACTTCAAAGTCCAACCACTGCTTCCAAAAGCCTATTCAACACAGGGTCCGGCTGTGGCTTATGTAGACGTTGATGGGGATGGACAAAATGATCTTTTTGTAGGCGGTGCTATGGGGCAACCCGGTAAGATCTATCATCAAATAGGGGACCGGGATCATGGCTATACACAAATAACTATCCTTAACGAGGAAGTACGGGGGTATGAAGACGTCGATGCTGCTTTCTTCGATGCTGACGGCGATGGCGACAACGATCTATACGTAGCGAGTGGAGGATATGAAATTTTAGAGGATTCTATGTATTTAGCGGATAGGCTATACTTGTACGATGCTGGCAAATGGGTTTTGCAAAGAACACTGCCGGGACACTATATGAATTCAGCGTGCGTAACCGCAATAGACATAGATCGTGACGGGAGCAAGGATCTTTTTATAGGAGGTGGTGTGATTCCCGGTAACTATCCTCGGTATCACCCCTCGCGTATTTATAAAAACAACGGTAAAGGAGTATTCAGTGATCTTACTTCCAGTGCATTGCCTTCTGCCGGTCATCTTGGGATCATTTCGGAAGCGGTCCCAGTCGACATCAATACAGATGGAATGATGGATTTAGTGTTGGTAGGGGATTGGATAGGCATCAAGATCCTTGTAAATCAACAAGGTGGCTTTTTAGATAAAACTGGAGAATATTTGGATCAAAGGCTTAACGGATGGTGGAACAAAATACATGCCTTTGACTTTGAGCAAGATGGTGATACAGATTTTGTGGTTGGTAATTTTGGACTGAACTCCCAAGTCAAGCCAAGCCTACAAGAACCGGTTACACTGGTGTACCATGATTATGACAACAACGGTTCGATCGATCCCCTATTGAATTATTATATCCAAGGGAAGAGCTGGCCTTACGCTTCACTGGATGAGCTTTCAAGACAAGTGGTAACTTTCAAAAAGCGGTTTCAAACGTACAATGCCTACGCCGAAGCCACTATAAATGAAATACTAACTCCCCAAGAACTATCCGAGTCGTCTGTTTTAAAGGCTTATGAGTTCAGATCTCTTTTCTTGGAGAATATAAATGGAAAACTTGTATCCAAACCACTTCCTGTAGAAGCACAGGCTGCGCCGATATACGCCATCCAATCTATGGATGTTAATGGTGATCATATCCAAGATCTACTTTTAGCGGGTAACCTTTCTAAATCCAAGGTAAGGACTGGAAAATATACTGGCAATAACGGTGTACTCCTTATGGGTAAAGAGGGCGGGGCATTTGAATATGTACCCCAATACCGCTCTGGGTTTAACATTCAAGGCGATGTACGAGAATTGATAAAAATACCGGGAGGACTACTTTTTATCGTCAACAATGGGCAGGCAAAATGGTATGTGCAAAACAAATGACTAGGAACGAGCCCATCAATTATGAGCTTAGTGAATGTCCGCCAGGACAGGATACGCCTTTTCGATGATCATGTTATGATAATTTGACACTCAAAATCACGCATATGAGAAAACGTACTGGGATAATTTTAGTCGTTGTCATTGTGGCAGGTGTGATCCCTACACTATGGATTTTTAAGGGGAATGATACTAAAGATCAGCAAGAAACGGCCGAAAGCCTTGTTCAAGGCTATTGTGGCTCTTGTCATTTAACGCCCAGCGCACGGTCTATCCCCAGGTATTATTGGAGGGATTATGTTTTGCCTAAGATGGGAGAGTTTTTAGGTGTTTACCGGCCTTATTTAGATCCTTATTCACAGCTAGACCCAGGGGAGGCCCAGTTATTGAAGGAAGCCGGTATTTACCCCCTCGAACCTCGTATCGATTCGGCACATTGGGCCACTATTGTTGACTATTATCTTGAACATTCCCCAGATTCTATCCCTTCCGAATTACACCGAAAGGGCAGGAGTGAAAGTATCGAACTCTTTCATGCCACAAAACATACGATAGCTACCGGGGCCAATACCTCGATGGTGACCGGGCTAAAACATGAACCCTCCCAGGGAGAACTGTGGATAGGAGATGGGTTTAACCGTGTACATATATGGAATAAGGATCAAGGGCGAGTCCGTTCATTTTCCACTAAGAGCCCGGTCATAGATTTTGATTTTACAAAGGAGTGGAAGGCAATGACCGAAATAGGGTTTTTATTCCCCTCAGATAAGTCCCAGGGATTTATGACATCGCCCATCAATAAAGACTCACTGAGGGTACTTATCCCCAACTTAAAAAGGCCTGTATATGCTGATTTTCATGATTTTGATGGAGATGGGACAGACGAAATAGTGGTGTGTAATTTCGGTAATTTCACAGGTAGCTTCAATATCTATCGCCTTTCGGGGAAAAAGTATAATTCCATCTTTGAGATCAACCAACCCGGATCTATAAAAGCTGCCATCCAGGATATGAATAAAGATGGGAGAGATGATATTGTAGTATTGTTTGCCCAAAGTGATGAAAGTGTGTACGTTCTCTACCAGCAGGAAAATTTGCAGTTCAAAGCAGAAAGAGTTCTCCGGTTTCCGCCACACTACGGGTCTTCTGATATGGAAGTGCTAGACTTCAATGGCGATGGATACCACGATATCATAACGGTACAAGGTGATAATGCAGATTATTCATACTTTACCAAGCCTTATCACGGGCTTAGGATCCATTTAAACGATGGGGACAATAATTTTAAAGAAGCACACTTTGTTCCCATTTATGGAACTACCCGGCTGCAGGCAGATGATTTTGATCAAGACGGTGATCTTGATTTTGCAATCCTGGCCACCTTCCCGGATTATGAAAATCTACCCCATGAAAACTTCATCTACCTACAAAACAATAGCAAAGGAGAAAACTACCAATTTATCCTAAAAACGCTGCGTTTGGAGGTGCCCACCCATTCCATAACGTTGGAAAAAGCAGATATAGACCAAGATGGAGATATGGACCTGCTCATGGGAGCATTCCATGCTTCACCGGTACCGGTACCCTCTGCCATTCGTAATACATGGGATAAGGAAGGTACGGAGGTATTGATCTTAGAAAACCAGTTGACCCGCCAATAGAAAGATCAATACCTCAAGATCTTTTCTGAAAATAAGACATTTTCCCCGTCGGGGCCTGCATAAATATTTACGAGATATAGACCGGGACCCAGCCTTTTGAGGATATCACCGGTTATTTTGATCGTATTACCTTCTATCATACGAGGTGTTACAGCTAGTTTCAACACCTGGTTACCGGTAGACCCAATGATATGAATAGTAATGGCATCATAATCTCCCATTTTGCGCATCATGATCGAAAGATCATCATCGAAGGGGTTAGGATATATTGCGATGTCTTTTGATTCTTCCAGCTTTTCGTCGTTATTATTACATTTGGCAAGCTTCAGTCTTGGAGACCTGAGCAAAGTAGTATGGATCTCTTTGAAAGCCTCGTTTTGGATCGTGTCCCTGTAAAAACCGGGTAAGGTCCTATATTCTCCTAAGATAAGCACGGAGTCTTTTTCACATTCTTTTTCAAGCATGTTATGATACACATAATATGCGTTATCACCTTCCCGTAAGTAAATCAACCTGTCCGCCGCTAATGACCGGTATAGTTCTTTGTGTCCCCCCGGCCATCGCACTTCCATACTGTCAATAGTTTGGGTTTGGCCTAAACCAAAATGGAGAATGGAGGAGTTATGAGATAGATAACTTGAACCCCCGTCTACCTCTTTTGTAAAGACCCGATCCCCGGCAAACACTTTTACCCAACTCCCATAACCATTCCTGTTACTTGTCGATCCTTCCAGTTTCACTTTTACCCAATGCCCTGTAGAGTTATTTTTATTTTGATAGATAGAGTTATTGACTGAATAGTCATCTTCTGCTGAAACGGCCACCACGGCGAGGTCTACTTGCCCGTCGTTATCAATATCACCGGAGGCAACTCCTCTACAACGGGATACATCTGCAACGCCTTCTATATTTGATACTTTGATGTATTTTCCATTTTTTCTTTGGTAAAGGATATTTTCCTGTGGAATATCTATGCCTAGCATATCCCCGTTAGCCACGTACAGGTCGAGATAGGTATCATTGTTATAGTCAAAAAAGACAGTTCCCCAACTGATACCGCTCCTGGAAGGTACGGCTTGGGCTAAAGATTGGTCCGAAAAACTCTTTGTAAGATTAAAATTGTTGTTCAGTAAGACATTATCCCATATGTGGGTAATATAGTAATCTAAGTCTTCGTCCTCGTCATAATCCCCAATGGCAATTCCCATAGAATTAATAGCTACATCCGCTCCCATTTCAGCCGGGGCTCTTTCAAAAGTATTTCCTGATGGGTTATTTATGTATAATGCATTTGGGGAAAAACGTTTCCCATGATCATTGCCGACATAAAGGTCGGGATAACTGTCATTATTGACGTCCGTAAAACTTACCGCCAGTGTTGATCCCTCATTGGCCACGTTGAATCCCGCAGCTTCATCGATAAAGGAGCCATTTTTGTTGATGTAAAGTGAATTGGGTATGGTAGCGCTGATGGACTCATCCTTGAAACTTTCAGTGTTGTAGTCCACAAAGTTCCCCACATAAATGTCCAGGTCGCCATCCATATCTACATCGGCCATCGTTGCTGAAGTACTCCAAACGTTCCGCAAGTTACTTTTAAGTGAGCCAGATGCATCAATAAATCGTTTTCCTTCGAAATTGAGCAAAAGAATATTCCCATATCCTTTGTGTGTAGTGATAAAGATATCATCGTATCCGTCATTATTAACATCCCCAATGGCCACACCCTGGGTGAAAGCAGTTTTTAAAACATCAGAGTCTATAATATCACTTACATCTACAAAGGACGCAGAGCCCACATTTTCATAGAGTTTGCCTGGTTTTAAACCACCGGTAAAGTAAAGGTCCTCATACCCATCGTTGTTAAAGTCAAATATAGCTACCCCACCACTTATGTAGTAAGGATCATGCTGGTAATGGGTGATGCCTGTACTCTCGCTTATTTCCTTGAAAGACTGTGCTAGGCTTGATGCGGTACTATAGCCGATCAATATGCTCAATTGTAATACTATGATTTTTATCTTATGAGCGTTCAGAGCGAGCGAAGACATGGTGTAAGAGATCTATCAGTTTACGGATATTATTTAAATATAGGTAAATCCTTCTTTTTTTTGCACGAAAATAAGTGTTTTGTGCGTTTTAATGAGCTTTTGTTGCATGTGAGATTATATTTTTGCATGAAATTCTTCGTATTTCTCATATATTTTGCGTTTTTTGTCTTTTGTGCTTAATTATAAATGTGCATAAAAATGAAAGTCGAAGTGTTTTCCAATGAGAGGTGGTTTGCCCGGGTATTTGCCTTTGCCATGATGGAGTGTTCGTACACGCCAGGGCTTGATGAAATGCTCAAAAACAAACACTCAAACGTAACATTTTTTTCAAATCATGACTAAGTATAAAATGGACCGGCGTAGATTTATGAGAACAAGCGCTCTTGGGGTTTCTGCAGTGGCGTCCTCACCGGTATCACTAGCTGGTCCTCTACAAACTCGGCGCTGGCCTATCATTATGTCCACATGGGACCATGGCGTTGCAGCCAATACCGTAGGTTTTGACCTGCTCAAAAAAGGCCGTTCCGCATTGGATGCTGTAGAAAAAGGCGTAATGGAGGTAGAGTCTGATCCAAAAGTGAGAACAGTAGGGATAGGAGGGTACCCCGATCGTGAGGGTAAAGTGACCTTGGACGCCTGTATCATGAAAGCAGACGGTGCCTGTGGCGCCGTAGCGTTTTTACAGGATATTAAAAACCCTATAGCCGTAGCTAGGAAGGTAATGGAAGAAACCCCGCATATCATGCTCGTGGGACAAGGTGCGAAACAGTTTGCCTTGCAAAACGGGTTCAAAGAAGAGGAGCTATTAACAAGAGCCGCTAAAAAAGACTACCAAGAATGGTTAAAAACTTCTGACTACAAGCCTCTTATCAATATAGAAAATCATGATACCATCAGCACGTTGGCCATTGATGAAAAAGGGGTAATGGCAGGCGCTTGTACCACCAGCGGGGCGGCTTGGAAAATGCACGGACGCGTCGGGGATTCGCCGATTATAGGTGCAGGGCTATTTATCGATGGCGAAGTAGGAGGGGCATGTGCTACAGGTTTGGGGGAGGAAGTCATAAGAACGGCCGGCAGCGCTATGGTGGTAGAAGCCATGCGATATGGGAAAACCCCGCAAGAAGCATGTGAAACCATCGTGAATAGGATGATCAAAAAACAACAAAACCTGCAAGGTTTCCAAGTAGGTTTTATGGCTATGGATAAAAACGGACAAACCGGCGCCTATAGTGTGCAAAAAGGGTTTACCTATGCCCTTAAAAGTGATACCGTAGAAGAGCTGGCAGAAGCTCGCTACCTAATTAAAAAGTAGCATGCTCGAAAAAATCAAGCGGGAAAACAACGGGATCACCATAGGGGAGTATCGAAATACCAATATCAACCCGTTTTTACTTCACGAGGGGTGGTGCTTTAGGCAAGAGGGCAGCGATGAATGGCTTGAAGCACTAGTACCGGGATGCAACTTTACCGATCTTTTACATCATGCTAAGATCGAAGATCCGTTTTTTGGTGAAAATGAAGAACACGTACAGTGGATCGAAGAGAAAAACTGGGAGTATAAGTGTGTATTCAAAATAGAACCGGAGTCCCTGCAGTGTAGCGAGATCGAGTTAGTATTTGAAGGGTTAGATACCTACTGCGAGGTGTTCTTGAACGGGCAAATGATCCTAAAGTCTGAAAATATGTTCATAGCTCACCGGGTACCTTGTAAAGAGTACCTGTTGTATGGTGAAAATGAGCTATTGGTCCTCTTCCGTTCCCCTATCCTTGAAAACCGGGATCAGAAGGAAAAAATAGGAATAATTTACCCGGCGGAAAACGACAGGTCCACAGATAAACTTAGCGTATTTGCTCGTAAAGCGCCTTATCACTTCGGATGGGACTGGGGACCACGTTTTGTGACCTCGGGGATCTGGAGACCTGTATACCTGCAGCACATAAACAAAGGCAGGATCTCAAACGTACATGTGAAGCAACATTGGCTTAGTGACACCCAAGTTAAGCTGGATTTTGACGTGGAGGTAGATATCCTTGAAGAAACCCATGGAAAGCTGGTAGTCCATTCGGACCAGGTATCAGTAAATGGCCATTGGGAAGGTGTTTTTAAACTAGGGCTGAATCGGACGACCCTGTCCGTAACCCTTTCGGATCCCAAACGTTGGTGGCCTAATGGCTTAGGGGAAGCCCACTTATACGGTTTTGAAATCGAATTGATCCTAGGAGATTCACTTGTTCATGCTACCTCCGAACGGGTTGGACTACGTACGGTGGAAGTGATCAATGAACACGACCATTTTGGAGAATCCTTTTACCTTAAAGTAAACGGGCAGCCGGTCTTTATGAAAGGCGCTAATTATATTCCCCCGGATAGCTTTCTTCCCCGGCAAACCAAGGAAAAGTACGACCAACTTTTTCGTGATGTCACACAGGCTTCTATGAATATGCTTCGCGTATGGGGAGGAGGCACCTATGAAGATGACTACTTCTACCAGCTCGCCGACGAGAAGGGTATACTCATCTGGCAAGACTTTATGTTTGCATGCACCTTGTACCCCGGCACCTACGAGTTCTTAGATAATATTAAGACAGAAGCGGTTTACAATATTAAAAGGTTACGCAATCATGCTTGCCTGGCGTTATGGTGCGGGAATAACGAAATTGAGATGGGTATCGAAAAATGGGGCTGGCAAAGCAAATTCGGTTACACTGATCAACAATACGAAAAGTTGAAAGCGGAGTATCACTCACTTTTTCGCCAGTTGCTTCCCGGCATTGTGTCGGATCTTGATCCCTCGCGTTTCTACCTTCCATCAAGCCCCATTGGCCATTGGGAAGTAGTGTCGGACGATAGCCGGGGCGATAACCATTATTGGGGAGTGTGGCATGGGGAAGAGGACTTTGAGGCTTACAGCCAAAGAGTACCACGTTTTATGAGTGAATATGGTTTCCAATCGTTCCCTTTGCAGGCCTCTGTGAACAAATACATCCCACTGAAAGACCAGCATGTGGATTCTGCCTCCATGAAATTACACCAGAAGCATCCTCGTGGAAATCGGATCATCAGTGAAACCATTCTTAACTATTACCGCTCACCTAAAGACTTTGAAAGCTTTCTCTACCTGGGCCAGGTCGTTCAAGCCGAGGGGCTCAAAGTTGCTTTTGAAGCACACCGTAAGGCCAAACCTTTTTGTATGGGGTCGTTGTACTGGCAATTAAATGATTGCTGGCCGGTAGCCTCATGGTCAGGAATTGATTATTATGGAAAGTGGAAGGCCCTCCATTACCAAGCCAAGCGATCCTTTTCTACCTACCTGGTGCTGGCCCACATGGAAGGCGGTACAGTATCATTCTACGTGGTAAGTGACAGCTTAAAAGAGGAAAAAGCCTTGCTTACACTGGCATGGAAAGATCGTAAAGGAATGCCGATCAGTGGGAAACAATTGCCTTTGGCCCTGGAGCCAAACGCTAGCGCAGAGGTCTTAAGAGAGGAAATAGGAAAAATACCTAGCTTGCCGTTTTGCTGTGTGATGACCTTGACGATAGAAGATAAACCAGTGAGCAAAAACATTTTCTACCCTGCGAAAATACGAGATATAGACCTCCCTAAACCGGCCATAGACTATAAACTCTCCGAAGAGGAGGGTAGGATCTCCATCGACCTGGTGTCGTCAACTTTTGTAAAAAATCTTTACGTTCATTTAGAAGGGGCAACGGGCAACTTATCCGATAACTTTTTTGACTTGGTACCTTATGAACCCACTACCCTGTACTACGATGTAAGGGATGGAGACAAGATAGGAGAGCTCTCATTTTTATCGGTCTACGACACGTACAACGATCGCCCATGAAGCTTTCCGGTTTAGATATAGTTATTATCCTCATTTACCTTGGCCTGACGGTCTTTTTGGGCTTTTTATTGTCTAAAAAAGCTTCTAAAAACATTGATTCTTACTTTTTAGGAGGAAAAACCATTCCATGGTGGATCCTCGGGATCTCCAATGCCTCGGGGATGTTTGACATTACCGGTACCATGTGGCTGGTATCCATGTGTTTTGTCTACGGCCTGAAAAGTGCCTGGCTTCCTTGGATCTGGCCTACTTTCAACCAAATTTTTTTGATGATCTACCTCTCGGCTTGGCTCCGTCGATCCGAGGTGATGACCGGGGCCGAGTGGTTAAAAACCCGGTTCGGTACCGGTAAAGGAGCCGTACTTTCGCACCAGGTAGTGGTGATCTTTGCCATAGTAAGCGCGATAGGGTTTATCTCTTACGCCTTTAAGGGAATAGGAAAGTTCGCTTACACCTTTTTACCCTGGGATCTATCCCCAGATACCTATGCCTTGATCATTATTGGGATTACTACCCTGTATGTAATTAAAGGGGGGATGTACAGTGTGGTGTTCACAGAGCTGTTACAGTTTGGCATTATGACCGTTGCTTCCATTGCCGTGGGCATCATCGCCATGAATGCTGTAAGCCCGGAAGCCTTGGAAACCGCCATTCCCGCGGGATGGAAGAATTTATTTTTCGGCTGGACGTTAGACCTGGATTGGACCGGTATCATTGATACAGTGAATCATAAGATCGAACAGGATGGGTTTACCCTTTTCGGGTATTTTTTTATGATGATGCTCTTCAAAGGGGTGCTTTCCAGTATGGCAGGGCCGGTCCCTAATTATGACATGCAACGCATACTTGCGACGAGGTCCCCGAGCGAAGCAGCTAAGATGAGTGGTATCGTTTCCCTCGTGATGTTTTTCCCACGTTATATGCTGGTGGCTGGGTTGACTATACTTGCGCTTGTTTTTTTAGGCCCTTCCCTTCAAAGTAAGCAAGAGATCTTCGACTTTGAGCTGATCTTACCTTATGCCATTAAGAATTTCGTCCCAGTAGGCCTTACCGGCCTGTTAATTGCTGGCCTGTTGGCCGCCTTTATGTCTACCTATGCGGCTACCGTTAATGCGGCACCCGCTTATTTTGTGAATGATATCTACAAAAAATACATCAATCCCAATGCCAGTGACCAGCGATATGTCCGCTTAAGTTACCTAGTATCATTCGTTTTAGTGGCTATAGGGGTGGTTTTTGGATTTTTTGTTACCTCTATCAATGATATCATGCAGTGGATATTCGGTGCATTATTTGGAGGATACGCTGCCTCCAACCTGCTCAAATGGCATTGGTGGCGCTTTAATGGGTACGGTTATTTTTGGGGTATGATGGCAGGATTAGCGGGCTCGTTGGTCATGCCGTTAGCTTTCCCGGGAGTACAGCCCCTTTATGCTTTCCCCTATATTTTACTCATTGCTACCATCGGTTCCTTGTTAGGCACCTGGCTTACTCCACCGGACGACGAGGACGTTCTCGAAGAATTTTACAAAAAAGTAAGGCCCTGGGGAGTATGGGGACCTATAAAGCGTAAAGTACTAGGAAAGGATCCCACTTTTGAAAAGAACAAGGGTTTTGGAAGGGATGCCTTCAACGTTATTATAGGTACACTGTGGCAATTGAGCCTCGTGGTGATCCCCATCTATTTAGTGATCCGGGAATACTCTTACATGACCGTTGCCATAGCAGTAATGCTACTATGCTCGATTTTACTGAAGGTTTTTTGGCTAGATAAATTGGAAGATTAATAAAAAGTAAATAGGCTGGGATAGCATGGAATATGAAAAAAATTAAAAACGAATAGCCCATAATTTTATGAGAAAAGATCTCCATTATATACTCCTTTTTATGCTCGCAGCTTGTTCCGGTCCGCCGGAAGATGATAGCCCGGTTTCCTTTCCCGATCCTTTGCAATATGTGGATCCTTTTATTGGTACTGCCGCTCACGGTCACACTTTTCCGGGAGCCACAGTGCCTTTCGGAATGGTGCAGTTAAGCCCGGATAATGGGATCTCTGCTTGGGACTGGTGCTCTGGCTACCATTATTCCGATAGTATTATTGTTGGTTTTAGCCATTTACACCTTAGTGGCACAGGCATCGGTGACCTTACTGACATTCGGTTAATGCCCACCTCGGCAGAAGTAGACCTCACAAAAAAAGTGACCGATCGGGCAGACTATGATTTTAGCTCCCGGTATTCCCACGACCAAGAAAGGGCTTCCCCGGGGTACTATTATGTAAAATTGCTTGATCATGATATTGATGTATCACTCACTGCTACTACGTACGCCGGCCTGCAACGCTACGATTTTCCAAAAGATCAACGCCGGTCCGTTGTCCTGGACCTGGCTGATACAATAAACTGGGACAGGCCGGTAAAGTCAAAAATAGCCGTTGTAAATGATACCCTCGTCACCGGCTACCGGTATTCTACAGGATGGGCCAAAGACCAGCGCGTCTATTTTGCTATGGTTTTTTCCAAGCCTATTCCCAAATATACCTTAGCGGACGGTTCAGCGCTCATGGAAGGATCCCAGCAAGAAGGAGCAAAGCTCAAAGCACTATTTGACTTCGGGGCGAGCGATCAAAGATCAGCACTGTTCGTGAAGACGGGCATTTCCAGTGCCAGCATAGACGGCGCCTTAAAGAGCCTCAACGAGATCAATGGATGGGATTTTGAAGAGATAAAACAACGTGCCGAGGCGGCCTGGAGAAATGAATTGGGTAAGGTAACGATCTTCTCCGATAACGTAACATTGAAACGTACGTTTTATACCGCGCTGTATCATACCAACCTTGCCCCGGTCATTTTCTCTGATCTGAACCAAGAATATAAGGGAGTTGACGGCCAGGTACACCAAGCCAACGGATACACACGATATGATATTTTTTCACTTTGGGATACTTTTCGGGCGGCACATCCCTTGTTTACCCTATTGCAACCCGGCAAAGTAGACGATATGGTCAATTCTATGCTAGCTCACTACCGGGAATATGGCCTGCTGCCTGTCTGGTCATTGCTTGGGAATGAGACCAATACGATGACCGGCTACCATGCTATCCCGGTAATTGCCGACGCTTATTTCAAAGGCTTCCGGGGATTTGACGTCAATGAAGCGTATGCAGCCATGAAATCCAGTGCGATGCAAGACATCCGTGGTGTTCAATACTTAAAACAATATGGGTACATTCCTTCCGAACTGGAAGTAGAATCAGTAACAAAAACCCTTGAATACGCCTACGACGACTGGTGTATTGCCCAGGTGGCCAAAGCCTTGGGCAAAGATGAAGACTACCAGTATTTTATGGACCGTGCCCATAGCTACCAAAAGCTGTTTGATCCTCAAACCAAATTCATGAGAGGCAAACTTGTAGACGGCTCATGGCGAGAGCCTTTTGACCCCAAACACTCTTCCCACCGGGTGCACACCGATTATACAGAAGGCAATGCTTGGCAGCATAGCTGGTTCGTACCGCACGATGTACAAGGACTTATTGAATTAATGGGGGGTAATGAGCCCTTCATTCAAAAGCTGGATGAACTGTTCACAGAAGATTCCAAGATCACCGGGGAGAATATTTCTGTTGATATCTCCGGGCTTATTGGGCAGTATGCCCATGGCAACGAGCCCAGTCATCATATTGCTTATCTCTATTCTTATGCCGGGGCGCCATGGAAAACCCAGCAACGAGCCCGGGAGATCATGCTCACGCAGTACAACGATCAACCGGATGGTCTTTGTGGTAACGAGGACTGTGGGCAGATGTCCGCTTGGTATATCTTCAGTGCATTGGGATTTTACCCCGTTAACCCTGCGGAGGGGATCTATGTTATTGGCAGCCCTATTTTTGAAAAGTCCGTGCTCGACGTGGGGAAGGGTAAAACGTTTGCCGTTGAGGCCCATGACGTGTCTGTAGACAATAAATACGTACAATCCGCAGAACTCAACGGGGTGCCGTTGGAAAGGGGTTATATAAAACATGCAGAAATAATGGAAGGCGGAAAGCTGGTCTTTACTATGGGAGCTACGCCGAACCAGCAATGGGCTTCGGCAGCGTCACAAGCTCCACCTTCTATGAGTAACGAGTAAAAAATATGCATTCATTTAAAGTTATCTTAAAAATAGTTGTGGGCTGCATTATTCTAAGCAGTTGCCAGCCACAGGCTAAGGTGGAGACGCCTGCCACCTTGGAGAAAGACCTAGTGCAATATGTAAATCCTTTGATGGGTACCGATTCCAGGTTTGACCTCTCCAATGGGAATACCTATCCTGCCATCGCCACCCCATGGGGTATGAATTTTTGGACCCCGATGACCAGTAAAATGGGTGACGGGTGGACCTATAAATACGATGAAAACAAGATCAGGGGTATCAAGCAAACCCACCAGCCCAGCCCGTGGATCAATGATTACGCCGCTTTTTCGCTGATGGCAGTCACTGGCTCTTTGAAGTACCAAGAAGATGAAAGAGCCTCTTGGTTCTCGCATAAAGCCGAAGTAGCCCAGCCGCACTACTACAGTGTTTACCTCGCGGATTATGATGCTACGGTAGAAGTATCGCCCACAGAGAGGGCCGCCCACTTTCGATTTACTTTCCCCGATACAGATTCTTCGCACATCCTGCTGGATGGGTTTTTTAGGGGTTCAAAGGTCAAAGTGATCCCTGCAGAGCGCAAGATCATTGGATACTGCCGGAACAACAGCGGGGGTGTCCCCGGTAATTTTCACAACTACTTTGTAGCCGAATTCGACAAAGATTTTGAATGGGTCCATACGTGGCAGGACGGTTGGAAGCTCCAATCCAACACTGTTGAAAATCAAGGCGATCATGTAGGCGCTATCGTGGGCTTTAAGACTCAAAGAGGGGAACAGGTACATGTGAAAGTGGCCTCGTCTTTCATCAGTCCTGAACAGGCGCAACTGAACTTAGACCGTGAGATCGGGGCGGATTCTTTCGAGGATACCCGGTCAAAAGCCCTGCAAGCATGGCAGCAGGAGCTTAACCGGATCAAGGTGGAAGATGATAACATTGACAATGTTCGCACTTTCTATTCTTGTCTATACCGGTTATTGCTATTCCCTAGAAAGTTTTATGAAATGGATAGCGATGGGAACATCATGCATTACAGTCCTTACAATGGCGAAGTATTACCCGGCTATATGTTCACTGATAACGGGTTTTGGGATACTTTCCGGGCTGTTTTTCCCTTTTTTACCTTGATGTACCCGCAATTGAACGCCCAGATCATGGAAGGGCTGGTAAACACCTACAAAGAGTCCGGCTGGCTGCCGGAGTGGGCCAGTCCCGGACACCGGCAAAGTATGATTGGGTCAAACTCTGCGATCAATATTGCTGATGCTTACGTGAAAGGCATTAGAGGGTACGACATTGAAACCCTGTACGAGGCCATGCTGAAAAATGCCACTACCAGTGAAGGCAGGCCTGTTAACCGGGAAGGCAACGTGATCACCTCCGTAGGAAGGGAGGGAATAGAACATTACAATGAATTGGGTTATGTCCCTTATGATGTGGGCATCCATGAAAATGCTGCCCGTACGCTTGAATACGCTTTTGCTGACTTTGCCATATCACAAGTAGCGTCAGAACTGGATAAACCGGGGGATATGGCAGCCTTTCGGGAAAGATCCCGAAACTATCGACATCTTTTTGACAAAGAGAGCGGATGGATGAGAGGGAAAAATAAAGATGGCAACTTCCAGTCTCCCTTCAACCCCCTGAAATGGGGTGATGCTTTCACCGAAGGAAATAGCCTGCATTATACGTGGTCGGTTTTTCATGATATACAAGGACTTATAGGTCTGATGGGAGGGGAAGAGGTATTTGCCCAAAAACTGGATGCTGTTTTTGAGATGCCTCCCGATTTTGACGATTCATATTATGGATTCACCATCCATGAGATACGAGAGATGCAGATTGTGAATATGGGTAATTACGCTCATGGTAATCAACCGATTCAGCATATGATCTATCTTTATAATTATGCAGCCCAACCCTGGAAGGCACAGCAGAAAATACGAGAGATCATGGACGTTTTGTATGCGCCACAACCGGATGGGTATTGTGGAGATGAAGATAACGGACAAACGTCGGCATGGTATGTTTTTAGTGCCTTAGGTTTCTATCCTGTAACACCGGCTACAACACAATATGTAATAGGTAGTCCACTTTTTGAGAAAGTCACGTTGACCATGGAGAATGGAAAAACATTGGTCATCAAGGCAAACATGAACAATGCAAAAAATGTATTCATCGAGTCGGTCAAATTTAACGGACAAGCACATGATCATACCTGGGTGGATCATCATGATTTACAAAAGGGGGGTGTCCTTGAATTTACCATGACCGATAGCCCCAATAAAAACTGGGGTACGAATAAAAGCTCAATTCCTTTTTCCATGTCAAATCATAAAGACAAATGAGAAAGCCAGCTGCTCAAGTAATATGGATGTATGTCCTCGTGCTGGTGTTCAGTAATAATCTGCTTTTTGCACAATCAAATCAAATAGTATCGGTATTTAAAAAAATACCTATCAATTTTGGAGGAACAATTGATGAAGATGCCGGTGTCATACGCCTTGAAAATGGTCGGATAGCGATCAAAAAAATCGTGCTTCCTTTTTTCCCGGAAGGGGCAGAGGTTAATCTTAAATTGACTCTTAGATCTTCCGGCGACCGTTGGGATAAATCAGGTTCTTGTTTTGTCATCACTGATCCCGGCCAGCTTTCGCTAATAGATATTAATCAATCGGAACAGGGTTATCCTCATGGTTCTGTAGTGGGAGAGGGGTATGGAGGTGTTAAAGCCACCGAAAAATTTAAACCTGCGCTGGAACTGCTGCGCTTTATGTCACCCTTTGGAGTAGGACATTACAGCACTGAAGATTCCTCTGATCACAGGAGACCGGTCTATATTCCTAAATGGGAAAAAGAAGTTACCTGGGAGATGGATGTAACAGATATGAGGAATGAACTATCGGGAGAAACTTACATCGGTATATGGATTGATTCCTGGACAAAGGAGGGGTATGAAGTGAGTATGGAACTATCATATGACCCTAGGATACTTCCTGGAAAACGTGTGCTGCCATTGGCGAATACAGTAAGCTATGGACGTAAGCAACGGCTACCTGATTTTTTTGCAAGCCAGGATTTGCAAGTCCGGTTTAACCTGGATAAACCTGTTCGTAATGCCGTTTTAAAATACGTCACAACAGGCCATGGAGGGCATTCGGGAGGGGACGAATTTGTGAAAACTAAAAATGAAGTTTTTTTTGATGGTATAAAGGTAATGGATACGATTCCCTGGCGTGATGACTGCGCATCTTTCAGGAGGTTTAACCCCTCTTCGGGTGTTTGGCTCATCGGTGATTCGGCACAGTATATTGACTGGGAAGAACGAAAGTACAAAGTCAAATACATTGAAGAACGACAGGCTTCTTCAGACCTTTCCCGCTCTAACTGGTGCCCGGGGTCAAAAGTGGCACCCTTTGAGATCTCTTTAAATGATCTGCCAAAAGGTAATCATACCCTTCGCGTTAGTATCCCTGCACAGGCAGCGGAAGAGAATAAATTCAATCATTGGTTGGTATCTGCATACCTGGTATATGAGGAGTAAAAAATAGATCTGATTTTTATTCCAGGAAGCCGTAAAGATGAACAATTGTAAAAAGAAAGATATATCCATGAGAACACTTTGCCTGATAGCCGTGCTATTATTAATAGCATTGAGCACTACCAGGGTTTTGGCGCAGTCGTATGACTATCGTTTCAGAAATAAGGACCTTCCCTTGGAGGAGCGTGTCAACGATTTGATAAACAGGCTCTCAATCGAAGAGAAAGTGGGATTCCTCTGGGAGCTGTCTCCAGCCATTGAACGGCTGAATATTGATAAATATTATCACGGTAATGAAGCTCTCCATGGGGTAGTACGACCTGGTAAGTTTACCGTGTTTCCACAAGCTATTGCTTTTGGAGCTACATTCAACCCTGGGCTGATCCATGAAGTGGCCACGGCTATTTCAGATGAGGCCAGGGGGAGATGGAATGAACTTGACTATGGAAAGGAACAAACCCGCTATCACTCGGATTTGCTCACTTTTTGGTCACCTACGGTGAATATGGCTCGGGACCCACGTTGGGGGAGGACAGCAGAAACCTATGGCGAGGACCCTTACCTTACCTCTAAAATAGGAGTCTCTTTTGTCAAAGGGCTTCAAGGAGATGATCCTGATTATCTCAAAGTGATTTCCACCCCTAAACACTTCATTGCTAACAACGTCGAGGAAAATCGGTTTGGGGCCAATTCCATCATTTCAGAAAGGGCTTTGCGAGAATATTACCTGCCCGCTTTTAAGGCATGTATTGTAGAAGGAAAAGCTACCGGAATTATGTCAGCTTATAACGCATTGAATTATGTGCCTAGTAATGCCAATAGATGGCTGCTAAAAGATGTATTGAGGAAAGAGTGGGGTTTTGATGGTTATGTAGTTTCAGACTGCGGCGGACCGTGCCATTTAGAAGTATCCCATAAATTCTTACCAACAAGAGAGGATGCTGCGGCGGCTTCCATACGTTCTGGTATGGACCTGGAATGTAACGGGGGATGCTTTATAATTCGAGACTACCTTAAAAAGGCACTGGAGTTGGGGAAGATCACAGAAGAAGAAATAGATTACGCCTTAAGTAATGTACTAAAAATACGTTTTAAACTAGGTTTATTTGATCCTGTAGAGGCTAACCCATACCATCGTATCGACCCTGCCATAGTGGGTAGTGAAGCACATAAACAATTAGCGCTGGAAGTAGCACGTCAGTCCATCGTTTTATTGAAAAATGATCGAGACATACTGCCTATTAATTCCAAAAAAGCTAAATCTATTGCCATAATTGGACATAACGCCGATGAAACAATTTTTGGTGATTACAGTGGGGTTCCTTTTAATGAGCCCGTTTCGCCCTATCGGGGGATTAAAAATCTATTGAATGGTAAGGTAAAACTTGATTTTACCGATACCAGGATCAGGATGCATGATCTGACCATGGTCCCAGCACGATCTCTTCAAACTCAAGCGGGAGAGAACGGTCTTATGGGAGTATATTTTAAGAACAAGGAGTTGGAAGGTGAATACGAGGAAAGAACTGATGACCAAGTTAATTTGCATAGTGAAGATAATCCACCGGATCCACTGATGCCCGAAGGTACAAAATCTGTGAGATGGGAAGGGTATTTGGTGCCACCTCTGCCAGGTAAATATGAACTTGGCGTAAGTTCCGATGATGGATTTCGGTTATGGTTAGAAGATGAGTTGGTGCTGGATCAGTGGAAAGACCAGGGGGAAACTCTTTCACGCATAACTAAAACACTTGAGAAGGATAGGAAATACCGTATTAAGTTGGAATGGTATGACGGTGGAGGTGGATTTGCGTGCCGATTGTTGTGGAAAATCCCCGGTGCCAAGAGGAGCGCGTATGACCGAGAGGTTAAAGCAGCCAAAAGAAATGACCTGGTTATTGCTGTATTGGGTACAGGTCTTTATAATGAGAGGGAGGGACAGGATAAGCTTCATCTCAACCTGCCCGGAGATCAATTGGACATGCTTAAGGCGGTCTACGAGGTAAACAGAAATATAATTGTTGTGTTGATAACAGGTAGCCAGCATACTATACCGTGGATAAAAGAAAATATTCCTGCCGTGGTCAATGCCTGGTACCCTGGTGAACAAGGGGGCAATGCTATAGCTGACATACTATTCGGACAATACAATCCTTCAGGCCGTCTTCCATTGACCTATTATGAAAATGTCAATACACTACCCGGTAAAGAGAGATACGAAATAAGTGAAGGTCGAACCTATATGTATTATGAAGGAAACCCTTTATGGGAGTTTGGGTATGGGTTAAGTTATACCTCATTTGAATACGATAATATTAAAATCAGTAGCTCAGACATAAATAAAGACAAAAAAATCCTGGTATCACTTCAAGTGAAAAATACGGGAAAATATGATGGAGACGAAGTAGTCCAGCTTTACCTGTCATACCCCGACAGTCAAAACAACCGGCCTAAAAAACAATTACGAGGTTTTCAGAGAGTTCACATTCCGAAAGGAAAAATGAGAGAAGTTTCTTTTACGCTCAACCGTGAGTCGCTGGCTTATTGGTCAGTACCAAAGCAGGATTGGGATGTGGAAGAAGGCAATGTTGAGCTATTGATAGGAGCTTCTTCAAATGACATTAGATTAAAAGAGGTGATAACGTTTAAATGAAACCCATTGACATGGTAGTTGTGAGATTTTTAAGAGAAATACAATAATGAATTTGAGGAGCATTTTTACCCTACTTTTTTTTCTTGCTTTGGATGCGGTGTGTGCACAAACCGATTACGGTGAGCATCAACCTTATTCGTCTTACTGGTTTGTGGACGAATTGTTAAAGTGGCATAAGGATAATGACCCACATGCCAAGTTCAATGTAAGCCATACTCCATTAGCAGGAAGGTTTATAGACGCTGCCACGCAAATTGACCCTGCGCTGAGTACGGAACCGTCAATCACCTCGTTAGTAGCGTCGCACCCTACCTCCAATCACCCTTCACAGGGCTTCCAAACGGTACAGCAGTATGCTTTTCCCTATTGGCAGTACATCGACTACTTTGTACAATGGGGCGGATCTTCCGCCGAGGGGATCATCGTTACCCCGGCCGTGCCTTGGATCGATGCTGCACATCGCAATGGGGTGAAAATATTGGGTACGGTATTTTTCCCACCCGTGGTGTATGGAGGCAAAAAGGAATGGGTAAGAGAAATGCTTCAAAAAAACGAAACAGGTGATTTCCCCGTGGCAGATAAACTTTTGGAAGTTGCCGAGTACTATGGGTTTGACGGCTGGTTCATTAATCAAGAGACCACTGGGCTAGGCAAAGCGGACGCTGATCATATGCAAGACTTCTTAGCCTACTACCAGCGAAAATCGAACGGAAAGTTCCAGGTCATGTGGTATGACGCTATGATTGAAGATGGTCGTGTTATCTGGCAGGAGGAACTCAACCATCACAACGAGATGTATTTTCAAAAAGGAGATCAAAAGATGTCTGATATCCTGTTCCTTGATTTCGGCTGGAGCGCTACCCAATTGGAAGATTCCCACAAGAAGGCGCTGGAATTAAGCCGAAGTCCATGGCAGCTTTATGCCGGTATCGATGTGCAACAGCGGGGGTATAGGTCGTATGTGCCTTGGGAAAACTTATACCAGCATGAGGAGCCCTATTCCACCTCCATCAGCCTGTACTGGCCCAACGCTACCTTTGATCTTGCCAAAGACAAACAGCCCGAAACGGTTTACAAGGAAGAACAGAAATTTTGGAACGGAAAGGTGTTCGCGAAAGAAGCAAAGGGTAGGGCCGCTAGGGACTGGAAAGGGTTCACAAAGTATTTCCCAGCACGTTCTGTCATAAGTACCTTGCCTTTTGTAACGCATTTTAATTATGGTCTCGGTAGATTTTACAATGAAAATGGCCGGCAGCTTTCCGGTAAGGAATGGCATAACCTTAGCAACCAAGATCTTTTACCTACCTGGCAGTGGAATGTAGATACCACTAAAGTAGGAGTTACCTTCGATTTCAATGAAAGCTACACCGGGGGATCATCCTTGAGGATCGACTTGCGATCTGCACAGGAGGAGGTTTACGTACCCTTGTACAAAACAAACTTGGCCCTGCAAGGAGGCGAAAAGTTCGAATTGGCGGTGAAAGGCGGCGCTGCCCTTAAATTATCGCTGGCTTTTTCAGATGGCACCACGGAAGATTACCCTGTGAATCCTGGGCCAGGATGGAATGTGTATAGGGAGCTAGTGGGGAAGATCAAGAACAAAAAGATCACAAAAATAGGGATCAAAGTATCTGGGAATAAAGGAGATCGCCTTTATCTTGGCAAATTAGGTATCACCAATAAGCGCCCGGAAGCGATTTCTAAACCTGTGATTGCCTTTGAGTCCTTCATCAAGGGAGATCAAGCTGAGCTTTACCTGCATATAAAGGGAGATGAAAAGAGCGTTTGCCACAACATTTACAAGCTAAACGCAAACGGCAACAAAACTTGGCTTGGGCAGGCCCGGGGCGAATATTATTACCTCCCGATGGTAGAAAAGGACAGCGGACGTCAGTATACTACCCTCCAAGTCATATCCGTAGCGGCTGATGGTACGCAGAGTAAACCTGCAGGGCAAAAATTATATTGGAAATGAAAAAATACACTTGGATCGGCTTGCTGGGTTATGTGCTGTGGGCATGTGCAGTAGATGAAAAAGTGCCGTCTAAGGAATCGTTCCTAGATTATGTAGACCCCTTCATTGGCACCGATGGAAAAGGCAAAACCTACCCCGGGGCTACCGTGCCGTATGGGATGGTGCAACTTAGCCCAGACAATGGCCGCAATGGTTGGGATTGGATCTCGGGGTATTTCTATCCTGACACGGTCATTGCCGGTTTCAGCCACCTGCACCTGTCCGGGACCGGGGCGGGAGATCTTTACGATATTTCTTTTATGCCGGTTTCCGGGACACTCAAACAAGCCAAACTAGATGATATTAACCCGAGGGAAACGGTATACTCCGTTTTTAGTCATGCCGGGGAGCAGGCCCGCCCCGGCTATTACCAGGTGTACCTACCCGATTACCAGGTGAATGTCGAGCTGACCGCTACTACACATACGGGCTTACAACGTTATACGTTTGACGGGGACAAGCCCAAGGTCAGGCTGCACCTGGGCTATAGCCGGAATTGGGATAAGGTGACTGGCAGTTTCATCCGCATCATAAATGACACCACGCTTGTCGGTTACAGGAAATCAACTGGCTGGGCAAGTAACCAACAGGTATATTTTGCCACGATCTTTTCGGCCCCCTTCCAGTTTACATTGAGTGATGGCGGAGTAGCATCCGACGCCGACAGTTTAAGAGGCTTGGATCTGCTGGCAGAGATGTCCTTTAATACGCAGGAGGTAATGATAAAAACAGGCTTAAGCTCCGTGAGCATTGAAAACGCTATGCTGAACCTGTCATCCGAACAGGATGGGTTTGATTTTGAAGGGGTGAAACGACAAGCAGGTCAGGTTTGGGAGGAAGCGTTACGTAAGGTAGAAGTAAAGACCTCGCGGGATAACCTAGTCCAGTTTTACACGGCCATGTATCACAGTATGCTGGCGCCTACGATCTATTCCGACGTTAATGGAGAATATCGAGGGGCAGATGGTAAGATACGGACTTCTACAGGCCATCCCAGGTATACCCTCTACTCACTTTGGGATACGTACCGGGCATTACACCCTTGGCTTACCATAACCCAGCCGGACAGGGTGCCCGACCTGGTGAATTCCATGCTGGACTTTTACGATGAGTATGGTCTTTTACCGGTGTGGAATATGTGGGGCAATGAAACGGATATGATGATAGGTTATCATTCTGTAGCTGTGATCGCTGACGCCATTTTAAAACATACCCCGGGCATAGATACGGAACGAGCGTATGCTGCCATGAAGACCAGCGCCATGCAAGACGATTTTGGATTAAAGGAATACAAAGCGCTGGGGTATGTTCCTTATGAGCATGGAGGTTGGAATGTTTCTCTCACACTGGAATACGCCTTTGACGATTGGTGCATCGCCCAAGTAGCTAAAATGCTTGGCAAGGAGGAAGATTACCAATACTTTATGGATCGCACCCACAATTACAAAAACCATTTTGACCCGGGCACAGGTTTTTTCCGTGCTAGGTCAGGGGCGGGTGCATTTAAACCGGGATTTGATCCATTAGCCTACCACCCGGAAGACTATTGCGAAGCCAATGCCTGGCAATACTATTGGTATGTGCCGCAAGATATGGAAGAGCTTATTGCCAAAACAGGAGGTGTCAAAACCTTTGAAACTAAGCTCGATCAAATGTTTACTTTACAACCGCCAGGAGACACGGCACCGGAATGGATCTCCGGTTACATTGGCCAATACGTGCATGGCAATGAGCCCAGCCATCATGTGCCGTACCTGTATTCATTTGTAAATACACCTTCAAAAACGCAACAAAGGGTACGCCAGGTCATGGATGAGCTTTACGACACTACTCCCGGCGGACTTTGCGGCAACGAGGACTGTGGCCAGCTATCTGCCTGGTATCTATTCAGTGCCTTGGGTTTTTACCCCGTCAACCCCGCGGAGGGCAAATACATTTTAGGAAGCCCCGAAGTAGAAGAAGCTATAATACACCTGCCTGGAGGCAAGAAATTCAGGATTGAGGCAAAAGGCCAGGCAAGAGAAAATATTTATGTAAGATCAGTATTCTTGAATGGCCTTCCATTGGAAGAACATTTTATCACTCATGACCAGGTAATGGCGGGTGGAGAACTCATTTTTGAAATGTCCAGCGAACCAAAAACAAGTACCCAAGACTAAAATGATCCTAGAAGCTTGCGTTGAAACCTTTGAACAGTGCCGAGAAGCCCAAAAGCGAGGAGCTGACCGCATTGAATTATGTGCTGACCTGGCCCAAGACGGGCTTACACCTTCCCGGGAGCTCATCAAGCGTGCCGTGGAGCAGTTGGATATTCCCATTAGGGTAATGATCCGGCCTCGCGCCGGTGATTTTGTATACTCGCAAGGTGAGATCGAGGAAATGAAAATAGCTATCGAATTTTGCAAATCGGTAGGGGCGGAGGGAGTGGTCTTTGGCGCATGCACAAGGGCAAAAACACTGGATTTGAGTATAATAGGAGAACTTGCCAAGCATGCCTCCCCCTTAAAAGTGACCGTCCATAAAGCCATAGACACTTGCCATGATCCCGTGGAGGAGTTAAAGCACCTGGAAGCACTAGGCACGATCGATGCAGTGCTTACCTCGGGGAAGGAACTTACCGCTATCGGTGGGAAGGAATGCCTTAAAGCGATGGTGATCATGGCGGAAGACGAGATCGAGGTGATTGCCTGTGGTAAAGTGACCAATGAAAATTTAGTCTTAGTACATGAGTTGATAGGGGCGAAGGCGTACCATGGGAAGCGGATCGTTGGTGAGCTTGGGGGTGCAGGTTGAACGTAACGTGATTTGCACAATTTGTGACCTTAAGGACAGTGAAATACAGTAGAACTTAAGTGCCTTAAAGCTTTTGGCTAAAAACAACAATATGAAATACATTCTTACACTGGTAACCCTCCTTTATTTTAGTTCTTGCCAGGCTCCTACCAGTAAACAGGAGCAAAAAAAGGGAGAGACGAGTAATGACAATTTATCATTATTAGCACAGCAGGTCAAAGACGAAATGCTTCGTTCGTGGCAGGGCTACAAACAATATGCCTGGGGATACGATGTGTTGTTGCCTCTTTCCAAAAAGGGCTATAACTGGTATGAAGAGACACTGGGCATATCTCCCTATGACGCCTACAGTACTTTGAAAGTAATGGGCTTCGATGAAGAAGCCAAGGAAATTGAAGCGTATGCCCTAGCCGAAAATTGGGATAAAGACGTTTATGTACAGGTTTTTGAGGTCAATATCCGTATTTTGGGTGGACTGCTGGCCATGTATGAGTATACCCGGAACCCGGATATTCTTGAAAAAGTACGTGATTTTGGAGACAGGATCTTGCCTGCCTTTGATTCTCCAACAGGTATTCCCTACCATTCGATCAACCTGCGTACCGGTGAAACAGCAGGCAACAAAGGAGAAGGTGATGGTACCGTGATCAATGTAGCCCAGGCAGCTACCTACTTATTTGAATTTGGGATCCTCAGCTATTACACCGAGGATCCCAAGTATTATCAAGCTGCCAAAAGAGCCACCAAGGCCATTTTCGAAAGAAGGTCTGAAATAGGCCTCCCCGGCGAACATATCAACGTGGAGACCGGTGAATGGGTAGGTACGCCATGGCATCATCTACAGGCGGGAGTGGATGCTTACTATGAGTACATGTACAAAAGCTGGATGATATTTCCCGACCGGGAGATCAAAGAAATATGGGATTATAGCATCACAAAGATCAACGAATACCTATTGGATGAGCACAATGGCCATACCTATTATACCATTGTAGACATGCACACCGGCGAAATACTCAAAAGGTCAGTGTCACTTTACGATGCTTTTTTCCCGGCAATCCAGGTGGTAAGTGGTGATTTTGAAGCCGCAGAAAAGAACCAGCAGACTTGGGATTGGCTATGGGATAAGTATGGGCTTCTACCCACCCGGTACCATTACGGTGCCGATACGGTGGAATATGGTAATTCCGAGCTGAATCCTGAAATCATCGAATCTGCTTACTACCTGCACCAGGTCACTCGGAAGGATGAATACATAGAAATGATCAAAAAATACTGGAAGGATATCAATGAATGTTGTAAAAACGAAGTAGCGTATCACTCGATCAAAGACGTGCGTACCATGGAGGAGAATGACTACCTGGCTACCTACTTTTTTGCCGAGACATTGAAATATTTCTATATCGCCTTTGCCGGGAAAGATGTCTTCGATTTTGATCAGCATGTTTTTAACACTGAAGCTCATACCTTTCGACGGGATAGTTTTGATCCGGGGTTGGCTAGGGTAAGACTGGGATATGATTGATAGGATGGCGGACTTGACATGATTGGGTCGTTTTCCTTCGTAACGAAGTGTCTTTTGCACATATTCGTCTCGCCAGGCTAATTTTATCGTCCTTTATTAACCAAGATAGCCAGGTAGTGGTCTACAATTACATTTACCTTAACAGGGCTAATTTTGGAGTCTTTTATTTAACTTGTAAGGATACAAAAGCCGCATTACAAATGCTAAGTTTTCGTTACTGTAGACTCATTCATTCTCGTTGCAAACGAGAACGAGTGGGAGACGTACCTCAGACAGGTTTAGTTATATAGATCCTGGTTAAAAATTACACATATAAACAATATGGCATTTGATTGCCAGTAGGTTAAAGGCTGATCCCAGTGATTGGCTATATGGACTCCATATAAACGGTAACGAAAATAATATTTTGTAAAAAAAGAGGCTGACCCTTTTTGAGACAGCCCCGTTAGATCGTCCGTTTCAGCTACAACTACTCCCCCCTTTGGAAGGTACGGCGCTCGGTGATCAACCCTTCTGCGTTCAACTCAAAAACAGTAATTCCATTCATAACTATGGGAACAGGAGAGGGAAGCGGCTCACCGGTTTCAAAATCAGCCTGTAAATTCCCTCTTCCGGTCCATTCCTCAACTACAGTATTCCCCTCGGCAACCAAGGTAAATTCCACCATAAGGTCAGGAATAGAGCGATTGATGACATCGAAGTGATATTGTAACCCTTCTGGACCTTCTGGTTGATTTGGGAATGCATCCAGGTCTACAAAACCAGGCGCGGCGAGTTCAAGGGCGATGGCAGCGTTATTATTATTTAGCCCTTCATTGATAAGCCGGGTCACTACGTCACGATTGCGCTGAAGAATATCTTGCATGGAGGAATCGTCGTCATCCTCGCAAGACATCATTCCCAGTCCCAGCAAAATAAATAGGATATTGAATCTTACTTTCATTTTTTGTTTGTTTAATGACATGATTCAAATTTCTAGGAAAAAGGGACCTGTAAAATTCACAAATGTTAGAAACCGTCAGCGGAGGTTTGAACGCAATCGACTCAGCGAACCGGGGGCAATACCAATGAATGACGCCAAATCTTTCACCGGGACCCTACCCGGGTATTCACTTTCTGTCAATAGTTTTTCATAACGTTTTCCTGCACTATCTTCTAAAAGTGAGGTAATCCTTTCTATCATCGATACAATAGTTTCTTCCCAAAGTTTCCTGTAAAACTCTTGCCATACGGGCATGGTAGTGATCATTTTGTTTATATTCTTTCTATCGATGACATAAACCTCGGTATCTTCAATCGCTTGAAGGTATAAACTGGTAGGCCGTCCTGTAAAATAACTAGTCATTTCAAAAGCCAGGTTATCATCAAGTGCTACCCATATCGTGGTTTCACGTCCCATATCTTTTTTGAAGAATCGTATCGCCCCCTTTTTTAGATAGACAAAATTTTGGGCGACCTGTCCTTTACGAAGAAGCAGGGCATCCTTTTTATAAGATTTTATATGGCAATAGCCGATGATGGTAGCCAGTTCATCCTCTTTAGGTTGAACGTATTTATGAATAAAGTCAATAAATTTTTTCATGATCGCGTACTTATTGCTCACCTCACTTGAAAGTCTTTTCAAAAGCCTTACAGGCCTGGTTTAGCCAAAAACGGTAATGGCCCTCTGTATGATCTATTGGTTCGAAGTACAAATTATCATGATAGAAGCGGGATAAAAATTGCCCTGTGGCAACTAAGCACTGGCGGAAGTGATTTTTTTGAATCCTAGTCCATAATATCAAAAAGATGTTTCCTGGATCCAATTCATTAAAAAGAATGAGTCCGGAACAACACGGATGTCCTTGTAATTTAGGTCTTGCCTATAGATTCAAACCCATGCCATCAAAGCATGATCTTACAATTGATCTCCGGTATCCGCTTCATTTTATCGATCAGCTCATTGCTGGGATTAACTTTGTATTTCCTGGACATCAACTCCACCGTCATGGCTTCTGTGGGGTCTACCAAGTTGAGATGGAAAGCACATTCTCCCTTATACTCCTCGCACAATTCCTCGATCTGCCGGATCACATGCTCGTTGATCTCTTGTAGGTTTACATTCACCATGACACCTTTGGTCTTTTTATCACGGATGTCATTGAGGAGGCTGATATTGGATATCTTGAATTCCAGTCGATTGTCTCCCCACTTTTGCTCAGCGGCCCTTCCTTGTATGAACAGGAACCATCCTTGCATCATGTATTCTTTGAATTTCAGGTAGTCTTCGCCAAAGAGGAAAAATGTGAAACTGCCGTTGTAATCTTCCAATGAAAGAGTGCCAAAGGGCTTCCCCCCCTTGGTCGTGCGGTGAGCAATGGAGGATACAATACCGGCCATTCTTATTTCCTTGCCTACAAGTTTTGGCAGGTCTTCTAAGTCATTGAGCTCTGCATTGCAAAAGCTGTCGATCTCAAACTGGAATTTATCCAGCGGGTGCCCGGAAATGTATAGCCCTACTACTTCTTTTTCAATGTTCAGCTTCTCGATATCTCCGAAAGGTTCTATCGGCGCTATGGCAGGCCTTGGGGTTTCCATGCCACCAGAGCCACCGAAAAGGGAGGCCTGCGCGCTTTGGGCTTCTAGCTGCATTTTGTTGGCGTACTTGATCACTTTTTCGATCAAGGGTTGATCTCCCTCCACGGCTTGCAGGTACTGCCTCCTATGGTATTCCTCGAAACAATCGAAAGCACCGGACATGGCGAGGCATTCGAAGGTTTTCTTGTTTACTTGGCGGAGGTTGATCCTTTCCGCGAAGTCGAATAGATCTTTGTAAGGCCCGTTAGCTTTTCTCTCTTCGATGATGGCTTCCACCGCGGCCTCCCCGGAACCTTTAATAGCTCCAAGCCCAAAACGGATCTCACCTTCTTTGTTTACGGCAAAATCCTTGTAAGATTCATTGACGTGCGGTCCTAGTACTTTGATGCCCAGGTTACGGCATTCTTCCATGAAGAAGGTCACTTTTTCAATTTGGCTCTGGTTATGGGTAAGTACCGAAGCCATGTACTCCGCTGGGTAGTGGGCTTTCAAATAGGCCGTGTGGTAAGCTACCAGCGAATAACAGGTGGAGTGTGATTTGTTAAAGGCATAGGCGGCAAATGCTTCCCAGTCTTTCCAAATCTTTTCGAGTGTTTCCGGGTTATGGCCACGCTCTTTGCCCCCATCGATAAATTTAGGTTTCAGCTTCTCGAGCAAGGCGAAGATCTTTTTCCCCATAGCCTTTCGCAAAACGTCGGCATCGCCTTTAGAGAAACCCGCCAGCTTTTGAGAAAGCAACATCACCTGCTCCTGGTAAACGGTAATCCCGTAGGTCTCGGCAAGATACTCCGACATATCTTCGATGTCGTAAGAGATCTGCTCATTGCCGTGCTTTCGTGCGATGAAATTAGGGATGTATTCCATCGGTCCAGGGCGGTACAGGGCGTTCATGGCGATGAGATCTTCAAACTTATCCGGTTTTAACGACCTCAAGTGTTTCTGCATGCCCGGCGACTCAAATTGGAATGTGCCATTGGTCAATCCCTTCTGGTAGAGCTCGTAGGTCTTTTGGTCATCTAAGGGAACAGTGTCCATATCGATCTCGATCCCATGCCTCGCTTTCACGATCTTTAAAGCTGATTTGATGATCGTCAGCGTTTTTAGCCCCAGGAAGTCCATTTTGAGCATGCCCGCGTTTTCCACCACGCTGTTGTCAAACTGGGTGATGAGCATCTCGGAGTCTTTGGCCGTGGATACGGGTATGAACTTCGTCAGGTCATCCGGGGTAATGATCACCCCGCAGGCATGGGTCCCAGTATTGCGCACGGAACCTTCCAGCACCTTGGCTTGGTTCAATACCTTCGCCTTTAGGTCGCTTCCTTTGCGAAAATCCTCGAGCTCTTTTACCTCTTTGAAAGCCTTATCCAGTGACGTGCCTGGGCGTTCCGGTACCAGTTTAGCCAGGTCATTGGCCTCCATTAGGGGCAATTCCATTACCCGGGCGGCATCCCGAATGCTGGATTTGGCGGCCATGGTGCCATAGGTAATGATCTGGGCTACCTGGTTCTTGCCATATTTGTCGATCACGTATTGGATCACCTTATCGCGACCTTCGTCGTCAAAGTCAATATCGATATCAGGAAGAGAAACCCGGTCAGGATTGAGAAAGCGCTCAAATAGCAGGTCGTAGGCTACGGGGTCTACGTTGGTAATTCCGATGCAATAAGCCACTGCGCTTCCCGCCGCGGATCCACGTCCCGGTCCCACGGATACACCCATTTCCCGGGCTTTGCGGGTGAAATCCTGTACGATGAGGAAGTAGCCGGGGTAACCGGTATTCCGGATCGTTTCCAGTTCAAAATCCAATCGTTCCTTGATGCCTTCGGTGATCTCGGGATAGCGCTCTTTGGCTCCTTCATAGGTTAGGTGCCTTAAGTAGGCATTTTCACCACGTTTTCCCCCGTCTTGTTCATCCTGTGCGTCCCTGAATTCATCCGGGATATTAAAAGCCGGGAGGAGCACATCGCGTTCCAGCTTATATTCTTCTACCTTATCCATAAGCTCGCTCAAATTGCGAATGGCCTCCGGAACATCGCTGAAGAGCATTTTCATTTCTTCCTGCGATTTGAAATAATATTCGCTGTTGGGAAAGCCAAAACGATATCCGCGCCCCCTCCCGATGGGGGTGGACTTCATTTCTCCTTCTTTTACGCACAGTAAGACATCATGGGCTTCCGAATCCTCTTGCCCGAGGTAATAAACGTCATTAGCTGCTACCACCTTCACATCATATTTCCGGGCGAAGCCCATCAACACTTCATTGACCCTGTTTTCTTCCTCCAGGTTATGGCGGATAAGCTCTACGTAAAAGTCCTCTCCAAATACCTCGTGGTACCATTGAAAGGCCTCTTCTGCCTGGTGTTCGCCTACGTTCAGGATGAGGAAAGGGATCTCGGATTTCAAGCTGCCGGATAGGGCAATTACCCCTTCTGAATATTCTTTGACCAGTTCCTTGTCCACCCTGGGATAGATGCCGTAAAGCCCCTCCATGTAGCCTAAAGAAGATAATTTGGCCAAATTATGATACCCTGTTTTATTTTTGGCGATCAGCAACTGGTTAAAGCGCTTGTCTGGGTTGTCTTTGGTAAATTTTAGTTTAAGGCGTTCCTCGGCAATAAAAAACTCACATCCTACGATAGGCTTGATCTCGTTGTTTAAAGCCTCTCTTACAAATTTGAATGCCCCGAACATGTTGCCCAAGTCAGTAAGCGCTACGGCTGGCATCTCGTATTCCTTGGCTTTGGCTATTAAACCTTTGATGTTCGGTACGGCCTGTAAAACCGAATACTGCGAATGTACATGAAGGTGAACAAACGGCTCTTCAATGGCTTGGGCTGCCATTCGGTCTCCCCCAAGACCGGTGGACTTGCTTTTTTCTTGCTTGGCAAAGTTGGCATCATCCAGTTGAGGAGCTTCATACTCGATGTCGGCTAGCGCGGTATCATCAAGCGGCTTTACAACTTTTTCCTTGATCAGCCCAAAAAAGCATTTCGTGGTGGCGTCCACATCATAAGCAGCATCATGGGCATCATTAAAGGCTACCCCAAAAAGCTTTTCATGCAGCTCGATGAGCTTTGGTGCCTTTAGCTTGCCCCCGATCCCACCTTGAAGCTGGCAATAGTCTATGGAAACTTCTGCTGTATCGATCTTCTGAAAAGCTTGCAGGTCATTTCCCCGGTCCTCTGAGTCGATCCGGACAAACTCGGCCCCTACGATGCGATTGTCAAAGTCGATATTATGCCCAACCACCACCTGGGCTTTATCCAAGTCTTCCGAAAAAGTGGCCAGTACTTCCTTGAGATCGTGCCCTTCTTCCAGGGCTCTTTTCGTGGAGATCCCGTGCACCTTTTCCGAGTTGTAGGGAATGGTAAAGCCCTCTGGCTTAACTATATAATTATGTTGAGAAAGTAATTTTCCTTTACCGTCATGCAACTGCCATGCTACTTGGACCAGCCTAGGCCAATTGTCCAAGTCAGTAATAGGAGCCGTATAATTATGGGGTAACCCGGTGGTTTCGGTATCAAAAATTAAATACATAAATGAATTTTGGTAGTGGTTAGAGGACTTATAGCCCAGTGTCAAAGTTCGGGAAAATTATGGGAATAATTTTAGTGATTGTTCGATGGTTTGTTGGTTTGATTGCCACCGCAGTCTCCACTCTCATTTATTTGAAAACCCAACTTCTAAGACTCTCACCTATTAATAAAACGTGAGTTTTGGGTTAATCAACCCACCTAGAATACTTCAATTCAATGCAAAGTATTGAAAACCCGCTTTTAACCGCAGAGGAGACCAATGAATACATGGAGGACACGGAGTAATCCCTGTGACTCTTGGCGACCTTCCCTGTTTTTCCTGGGGTTAAACCATTGACTGATTGGTAATTAAACCCAAAACTTACGTTAATAAAGGTAGTCGAAAAAACTTATCCAAGAGATAAAATAGGAAAGGTAGCATTACTCTTTGGCTTATTAGCTTCTAGATTAAATGATACATGTCCTTACCATATACCTTGATCCGATCCCAGTTAATTCCACCTAAATAAAGTACAATATTTTTTTTGGTTATTATTTCTTTTTCGAATATACCGCAAATTGGGGTACTCCAGTAATCAAATATTTTATGCGGATCATCAATCATAAAAATATTGAAGAATTGATATTTAAAATTCTGCTATTCAGCAGTTTGTAAATTGTGTTTTTCGAGTTGTATTGTAAAAAAATCACCTTTAACACGGCTTACATAGAATTTTTTGCAATAATTTACGATAATATGTGTTATCATTATGGTACAAACTATAACCCTGTTTTTCATCTAGGTTAGTGCAAATTTGAAGGAATCACTAATGTAGATAGAGAATCAACATTTAGTGATAAAATGACTCATAATTTTTACATTCAAGTGGTGTTGGTATCAAAAGATACTATCTTGATAAAGAACTACGAGCAAGTACTGAACGCCTCCAGCAAATTTCTACTGACGAAGGACTACGACAGTATTACCGAGGTTCTTCAAAAGAAAGATTTACTTAACACTGTAAGTGCATTTATCTTCGATGCCCAGACCATGGGTATTCAAGAGCTTGTCAAACTCAAAACCCAAGTAGGGTCGAAAAAGATCCTAGTAGTGGATTCCGGCCCTGATAATATGGTCAACATCCTCAAAATAGGGGTGGGAGGGTATCTTTCTCGAAAGCATGATTATGGCTCCTTACTCGATTTTGTTTGGAAAGTCTCAAATGGAGAAAAGGCACTCGACCAAGACAGTTTAAAATATCTGTTACAAAACCTTGAAAAGAACATGGAACCCCAGTTGTGAGGGGTGAGGTTAACTCATTTTGGAGTTCCCTTTGGTAAAAGAATTATTAATGAAGTTGTATATTATAATCGTACATTACGATCAAAAAATAATTAATTGTATTAATACCAAAAGTTCTAGCAATCATGATGGCTAACCCTATCATTAACAGTTATCTCGCTAGGATAGTACGCTTTTTTTAGCTAAAACCGTTTACACATTTAAGTAGTCAGTCACCCAAACGGTCTCGTTTTTCACGTAAAGCGGGCGTAAATACCAACAAAACTTAATGACTATATTATGCAACCCTTTTACACCCAGGTAGCTTTAATTTCTAAAGACCCTGAGCTAGCTCATAATTATAATCGAGTATTGAATGCTTCCAATAAGTATCTCCTTGTGAAACACTTTGAAGAGGTTTCGAGTCTAAAGTTAAAGTCAGACTTACTTGAGAATATAAACACTTTTATATTTGATCTTCAAACCGTATCATTAGATGATCTGGTGAAGTTCAAAACGTTACTAAGGACAAAAAAAATATTGGCAATAGATTCGGAGCCTGCTAATATCATAGATGCGCTTGCCATTGGAATTGACGGTTACTTGTCCAATAGAAATGATTATAAGGGGTTATTAGATTTTACATGGAAAGTGAGCCGGGGTGAAAAAACCCTCGACCAAGATAGCATGACTTACCTATTCAATAACTTCAAAAAGGACCTAGGCGCGGACCTTACCTCCCAAGAACGGCAGGTCCTCGAAGAGTTACAACTTAGCAGGTCCTATGATCAAATCGCCAACAAACTCGCGATCAGCAGGGCTACGGTAAAAACTCATATTGAACAGATTTACGATAAGTTGGATGCCAATGATAAGTTTGAGGCCATCGAGAAAGCCAAGACCCAAAAATTGATTTAGGTGAACGGGTGTTAAGCATCACCTTACAACCTGGGCTCGATAACCATTCATGGGTGTCGTTGAAAATTAGATCTGATAGTAAAAGACCTGGACTCGATTAAATAAATGACTGTCATTCACGCCGGTGGTTGTGAGAGGGCTCATTGGGAGAGTCAGCATCTGTTTTGTCGTAGAACGGACGCTACTCCCCAGTTTAAAGACTGTGAAAGTATTCAAAACCAGCCTTTAACCGCAGAGGACACGGAGTAATCTCTGTGGCTCTCGGCGGTCTTCTCCGTTTTCTCAGTGGTTAAACCATGGATTACTTGGTGGTTGAACTCAAAACTCACGTTATAATTAAACTGTTTCGGGTAGTGTGATTCTCTCAATGAGCAGTATACACGGGATTTTGAGGTTCTAAGCCCGGTGTTTCATTTTCTTTTGCACGCCCAAAAGAAAACGAAACAAAAGAAAAGGGTGCCGGCAACAAAGCCCATTTTCCGCGCAAAACGCGCTATCCGGCGCCTATAGGCCGCTTACTCACGGGCCTTAAATGTACCGCGCTGTTCCTGGATGTCTCCCCTCCATACAACACTAAAATTTTCAATGATGCCCCATTTATCATTTTTATGTTACCCGGGGTAGTTTTGGCTAGTAAGCTTGGTGAGTTTTAGTGTATTTGTGCGGTGTTGGCGAAGCTTCCTCGGGTACCAAGGTGCCAAAGCTCGAAGAATCACAAAGGGACCTTCTTTACCATTTAACCTAGCCCTATTTTTACATCTAACTCACGTTTTTGAAAATCCAAAGCTATCAGTATTTAGCTGACGTCAATTTTACGGCTACAACCTCTTTTGGATTAATTTATAGGACACCTTAGGTCCTTAGTTGGGTTTTTTGAGTTCCAAGAGATCCCATCTATTTCCATAAAGATCTTCAAAAACTGCCACCGTACCGTATTCTTCTTCCCGGGGAGATTCCAAAAAGCGTACTTTCTTGGTTGTGAGTTTATGGTAGTCTTGCCAAAAATTATCAGTATGAAGAAACAAAAATACCCTGCCGCCAGCCTGGTGTCCTACTTTTTCCTTTTGTTCCGGGGTAGCTGCCTTAGCCAGTAAGAGATCTGTTCCGTTCGGCCCGGGAGGCCTTACACGAACCCAGCGCTTGTCAACGCTAAGAAGGGTATCTTCCAGCAGGACAAACCCTAGTCTTTTTGTGTAGAATTCGATGGCCTCATCATAGTCGTAGACCAGCAGTGCTACGGAACCGATTTTTTGTGACATAATTGAGCAATGAATAACCGGTACTAATATTAAGTTAAGTGTAATTGGACGGTCAGCTGTTTTTTTTGATCTCGTTCTTAAAGTCGACAGTTGGCCACCCTCTATTTTTTCCACTACCCTTTGCCTATTACTGGCGGATCGAGAACTTCCTAATACCGCAGGTATAATTCGTTATGTACCCTACCTGTCAAATTAACGTGTGACTAGACGCCCGGGCAAAGGTAAGATAGCCTGCTTATAAAGGTGAGCGTCTTTTTATTTCTTCGGAGAGCCAACTTTGTGCTTCATTCATATGTTTGAATACTTTAAAAGTGTAGCCTCTTTTGTTACTGGTGGACTCCCAAAATTTAGCAATTTCCCAATCGAGTTTTTTTACCACGGCTGCCATCACCAGTTTTGAAAATACAGGCATCTTTTGTTCATAGATTTTTACGATGTTATATGCCTCGGTGTAAGGCACGGAAAATTTCACTTTCCTGTAGTCCAGTAATAAGAAATCGGCATCGTTTTCCATCGCGATCTGCTGGATCTTTTTCGTCCCTTCAATCAAGGAGGTCAAATCCGTTCTTTCCCCCTCGCCGGTTATTAGCGTGTATTGCTTGCCTTTTGTAATAGTAAAGTTTACTTCCATGCCGCTTATTTCGATAACAAAAAAATAAGTAAGCCAGTTGCTTTACAATTTGTTTTGTGATCGATACTATCCATATCCTTTGTGCCGGCTTTTAACAGAACCATCATTAAGTATACATCTTATGATCGGCTTTTGATACCATAGACCAGGTTTGTAGGAATTGGAAATGTCAATAAAACAAAGTAAAAAGTGCTTTAACCAACAAAACCTTCAAGAGTTTTTCGCTTGTTTTCAATGGTACTCTTCTTGGATACATTCTGCTTTCCGTGTCATTCTTTGTGACCCTTGGATAACAAAGTAGCTCTATCGCTGCTTATGAAGGACTAGGCCATTGATCTCTTTGCACAAAAAAGTTTTTAATGAAAATCGTTCATTCATGATGTTTTACAATATTGGTAAAAACCTTACCCGTGTTAAGATTAATGACAATTTCCATATTTCTCTTGATTGACCTAGAAATCTAGGAAGAATAACGGCTTATCAATGCGGTCAAGTTGAGCAGATCCATCGCGCCCCTCACCCCCAAAGGGGCACTCCACGGTACGTTTGGTCCCCCTTTAAGGATGAGCGCTGGCCTTACCTGGACAGCATCAAAAGGTACATTCCCCGGCACAAACGAGGTCGATGTTCTCTCTTAAGACAGGCCTAATATCCAATATCTCAATCCAAGACCACTTCATGATTAATTCAATACAAAAGCCTTTTCCAGTCCACCGCAGATCACCTTAAAATCCCCGGGCTCCAATACCTTTTCCCCGGATTTACTAGGATAAGAAAGGTCCTCATGCGGATTGACCTCGAACGTAAGTGTTTTACTTTCGCCGGGCTGGAGCGTTATTTTTTCAAAATGTTTCAACGCCCTTACTGGACGTGTAACCGTACCTACCTCATCTTTAACGAACCATAATACCGATTCTTTACCGGCCCGGTTCCCAGTATTGGTGATCGTGATACTGGCGGTAGTGCTTTCTTGTCCAGTGATTTGTGATTTATCCAGTTTTAAATCGGTGTAACTAAAGGAGGTATAGCTTAGGCCGTGCCCAAACCCGGCTATGGTATTCATAGAATCTGCATGACTAAAGAACCGCTCCATATTTTTGTGATTGTAGGGATACCAATGGCTGACAAATGCGGGGTAGGTGAAAGGCATTTTCCCACTGGGATTTACCTTTCCGCTTAATACCTCGGCAATGGCGGTGCCCCCTTCGAAACCCGGGAGACCTGCCCAAAGAAAGGCGCCAGTTTCGGGAAGTAGCTCCGTAACTAACCGGGGCCTGCCCGCTACCATGATTAAGATCACGGGTTTACCGGTAGCTTGCGCTCTTTTTATAAGGTCCTGTTGATCTTTGTCCAGGTTCATATCATAAATGTTTCCGGGCGTTTCCGAATAGGGCTCCTCACCTACGGCTAAAATAATAGCGTCTGCATTGGTGGCCTTACTCGCAATATCTGCTGCCGTGGCTAACTCCACCTGTGTTTGGTCAAATTCTTTTTTTAATGCGCTGAAAACAGTAGGTACGTAGCTGGGAAACAGGTCATCCGAGTCGGGTATCCAACGTAATGTCCAGCCACCACTTAACCCACGTTTGGAATCAGCATTCATCCCGGCGACGACCAGTTTGCGGGTGTCCTTGGCTAAAGGAAGTATGCCTTCGTTTTTTATCAATACCAACGACTCTCGTGCTGCTTCCAGTGCATTTTTTACGTTCTCCTCGCTACGTGTGGCCGGCGGGTTGGTTTGTACTGGGTATGGATCTTCGAAAAGGCCGAGCTCTAATTTTAATCGCAGTACCCTGGCCACGGAAAGGTCGATCCGTTCAAGTGGCACCCGGCCTTCCTCTACTAATTCCTTCAGCGCATCGAAGAAGTTCGTGGTGTAAGGCGTCATGGACATATCGATACCGGCCATGACGGCTTTATAGGTAGCTTCCTTCATGTCTTTAGCCACCTTATGTTGAGAGTGCAGTCGTACAACGTCTTCCCAATCGGTGACTACTACGCCTTTGAACCCCATTTGGTCACGAAGCAAAGCGGTGAGCAACTCGTAAGAGGCATGTACCGGTATCCCGCTCACTTCGCCCCCGTTGATCATGAAACTCTTGATCCCCGCGTCTACCAATGCTTGGAATGGAGGAACAAAAAATTCTTGTAGCCTTTGGTCCGAGATATCCGCCGGGGTACGGTCCCATCCATTGTCGGGGTCTGAATAGCCGATGAAATGCTTAGCCGTGGCAGCCTGCCGGTAGGGCGCCGTGTTGACATTATCTTGCAAGCCTTTGACATAAGCTGCCCCCATTACGGACGATAGGTAAGGGTCTTCCCCGTAAGTTTCATAAAACCGTGGCCATACCGGGTTTGCTCCCAGGTCCACCACGGGGCAAAAAATCCAATGATGTCCTATGGCTGCCGTTTCCTGTCCTACTGCCACGGCCTCGTCGGTTGAAAATTGTGTTCGGAACGTAGCCGCTATGTTGATGCTGTGTGGGAAGATCGTACTATTTTCGAGATAATTAGCGCCATGCATATGATCCACCCCGTAAATAATAGGGATCTTGAGCCTGTTGTAGCGCATATTCACTTCTTGTAACTGCTGGGAATAATCCCTCCAGCGCTCCTTGGAAACGGCTACACCATTCAAAAAGGAGCCTATCTTGTACTTTTCAATAAAGGTGATCAGCTTGGTGGTATCAATAGAGACCTGTACATCGGGTGGCGCACCAAAATGAGTACCCCTATTTTCTGAAAGTGAGTACTCCGAGTTGTTGATCTGCATCATTTGACCGATCTTTTCCTCCAAGGTCATCTCGGCTAAGAGCTGGTCGATCTTAGACTCAATTTCAGCATTATCTGTCCTTTCGAGGTTTCGTCTTTCTGAAAAAGAAGGAGTGGAGGGTTGTTCCGACGGCTCACAAGCTGGTAAGATCAAAACTAGCCCTAGTATGTATAGAAAAAAGTGTGATATGCGCATTTTTTTAAAAGATTAAACTTTTCGAACTTAACAGTATTGGTAGAAACTAAAAAGCGTTTAGCGAGGTAATCCCAATTTTGCCCTACATAGCCTAAAATTGTTAAAACTTTTGACACTTAATAGGTTAGGAAATTGCAACAATAGTCTCTTTTGGAAAAACCAATGTTGTTTCAAAGTGTTTCAAGGGACAATCAAGTGAATACTTGTTGCCCAAGGGATGATTAAGGATTAAAATCGACTTATGCATAAGCTTGTTATTTTTTTAATGTTCTTATTCTCTACATCTTATGGTCAAGATCGCCCAATACGCTTGGTGGTAAGGGGAGATGATATGGGTATAGCACAGTCTGTCAATGAAGCCTGTATACGGTCATTCAAAGAGGGGATCATGACCACCGTTGAGGTGATGGTCACCGGCCCATGGTACCTGGAGGCAGCGAAGCTCCTGCAAGAAACCCCGGGACTCGATGTGGGTATCCACCTGGCGCTGACCAGCGAATGGGACCACGTAAAATCACGCCCGTTGACAGCCGGAAGATCTTTTGTAGATGAGAATGGTTATTTTCTTCCCATGGTTTGGCCAACAGAAGGATACGAGGAGCTTTCATTGATGGAACAAGAGCTGGACATGGAAGAGGTGGAGAAAGAGCTTAGGGCACAAATACAACAAGCGGTGAATACATTACCCCGTATCTCCCACATTACCGATCACATGGGTTTCACGAGCCTAAGTAAAGAACTCCGTTCCTTATTTGAAGAATTGGGCAAAGAATACGGGTTGGACATTTTTCCCTCGGCAATAGGGGTAAAAAAGGTCACGTATCACTTTAAGCCGGGCACCGAACGTAATAAAGAAAAAGCATTTATCGAAATGTTGGAAAGCATGACGCCCGGTGATTATTATTTCTTAGACCATCCCGGGTTAGACACCCCGGAGCTCAGGGGATTCGGCCACCGAGGCTATAAAAATGTGGCGGAAGATCGTGCCAACGTTACGGCGTTATTCCTAAGTAGCCGGGTGAAAAAAGTGGTCCAAGAGATGAAGATCCAACTTATCACGTATCCCGATTTAGTAAAATAAATAAGCTCTATTATTTTATTGATCACGTAATTTGCCCGGTACAAAGAAAATTTGAGTGGGCATGGCATTCTCATTTTCAAATATGTTATATTTGGTTAGAACCCATGAAACACTTTGCCCTCATATTCTTGATTCTCTTCGTAGGCGGCATATGTGATGCACAGTCTCAACACCAGCTTTCCCCAAAGTATCAACAGAAACTAGCAAAATTTAAGGACGAAAAGAAAAGAGAAAAAAAGTATCAAAAGTATTGGAAAAAGGACTCACTGGAAAAACAAAAGGCCCTGCGAAAAGCCAAAAGGTATGTTCAAACTAAATTAGAAGACAGCTTAAAACGATTGGCGCCTGGAGCAATGAGCCATGCTCCCGGGATGGCCGGTGAGTTAGATAGTGCACGCTTTACGCAAGAGCTACGCGATAAATCGCTTGATACCTTGGAACGCTCATTAAGACCCCACACGGACCTGCCGGGGGTAGCGCTGGACTCTACTTTAGCTGACCAGGCAAAAGAAGAACTCGGGAAAAGTGCTAAGAATAAGCTAGAAGAAGAAATGGAAGCAGAAATACCCGCTGTCCGGTTGGATTCTACCTTAACACAACAGGCCGTGGATCATGTCCAAGGAGTGTCCCGGGACAGGCTAGGGGACGAGCTAGGTATGGAGGTACCCGAGGTTCAATTAGACTCCACATTAACCTCGCAGCTCCGGGGGCATGCGAAGAATAAAGCAGGTGCTGCCTTAAAAGAAGAATTAGGGGCTGATGTTACGGGTGTAAAACTAGATTCGGCAGGCAGGGCAAATATTTCGGGCCAGGTAGAGCAAAGGGCGGAGGAAATGTTAAAGAATGCTGAAGGTTTTGAAAATCTTGGGGACCAGGGAGAGCTAGGAAAGCTGGAGGAATATAAGGGCCAGCTTGAAAAAACACAGCAAGAGTTACAACAAGCCATGGCTAAGCAGCAGCTCAAAGAAAAAATGGCCTCGCAGGCAAGGGAATATATTACGCAACATGCAGATAAGATCCAGCAAGTACAGTCCCAAATGGGTGAACTCAAGAAAAAATACAGCTATGTGCCTAACAGCAATGATCTAAGCACGGCGAAAAAGAGATCCTCGCTAGAAGATGAGCCACTGGGGAAAAGACTTGTTTTTGGCGGTAACTTCAATGTTACCCAAACCAATCCTGTCAATATCGATTTGGCACCACTGGTAGGCTACCGTATCAATAAACTTTTTGAAGTGGGCATAACCGGCATTTACAGGGCGCAGTTTGAAGAAAGCAACCGGCAAATCAGTGCCTATGGAGACGATACGTATGGTTATGGTGTTTTTGCCAATCATATGGTGTTTAAAAACTTTTTTGGCCACCTAGAAGGAGAAAATATTAGCAGGAACAAGCAGGAAATGGACCAAACCCGTCGTGTTTGGGACCAAACCTTGCTAGTAGGGATTGGGCGAAGATTCAACATTACCAAATGGCTGGAGATGCAGGCGATCATCAGCTATAACTTCCTGCACGACAACCAAGATGGCGTATACAACAACCCAGTAGTATTTAAAACAGGGGTGAGAATAAGGAATTAGGAAAACCCGGTTGAAGAAAAGAACCCCTGATCATATAATCCTAAACAGATCAACTATGACAGCCTTTAGAAATTTTGTGGCGGCAATACTAATCCTAGCCACAGTTCCCCTGATGGGACAAAAAGAAAGTGATCTTGTGGGAGCTTGGGAAGAAACAAGCCCCGGAGGTACCAAAGCGGTATGGATCATTTCCAAAGATCATTTTAGTATCGCCTACTATCAACAGCAGCAATTTGAGTATACCGAAGGAGGTAAATGGGCCCTGGACGACCAAGGGATGGTACAATTAACTTGGGAGTTTCACACCAAAGAAAAAGATAAAGTAGGCAAGCAGGAGAGGTATCCGATCAAAAAGACCAAAGCAGGTCTATCGTTTCGCGACACCCAGTGGCAGCAGGTGGATAAAGGCAAGCCCGGGAAACTTGCCGGGGCTTGGCTGATCACAGGCAGGCAGAGAAATGGTGAAATGCGTAACCGCCAACCGGGCGCGCGAAAAACGATGAAGATCTTATCAGGTACACGCTTTCAATGGATTGCTTATAATAGCGAAACAGGAGAGTTTTTGGGTACGGGTGGCGGAACTTACACTACCGTCAAAGGTGTGTACACAGAACGTATCGAATTCTTTTCACGTGATAACACCCGTGTGGGGGCGGAACTCCCCTTCAGCTTTGAATTGAAAGAAGGAAAATGGCACCATAGCGGGAAAAGCAGCAAGGGAGATCCCATTTACGAGATTTGGTCAACGCGTACCTCCCTGGGGATCTAGTTCCCTAGTATCGAGGCGTGATATTGGATCGTAAGTCTATAGAAGCCGTGTAGGGTATAGGGACAAATAGCCAAAGGCCGACTTATCGAGAACACGAGGTGACCAAACTCATATTGTTTTGTTAAATAAAACAGTTTAAAAGCCTGCATAATCATTAACATATTACGTAGATTACGCAGTCGATGAAACGCTCTTTTAAGACAACCCATATCTTATTTTTTATTGCTTTAGGTCTTTTTACAGGTAGTATATATTATGCTTGCCAGGACAGGGCCGGGGCTCCGGACCCCCCACCCTTTAGCCACCTTCCCTCTACATTTGTGAGTGACCAGGATTTCGTAGGGTCGGAGAAATGTATGGATTGCCACCAGGGAGAATACCAATTATGGCAGGGGTCTCACCATGACCTGGCCATGCAAACCGCCAACGAGCAAACGGTTTTGGGTGATTTTACCGGGGTGTCTTACGTGACAAACGAAGGCATGAAGTCTTATTTTTATCGGAAGGGAGAGGAATTTTGGGTGAATACCGAAGGCCCCGATGGGACTTATCAAGACTACAAGGTAGTGTATACCTATGGCGTAGAACCTTTACAACAATACATTGTGGCCTTCCCGGGTGGGAAATACCAATGCTTAAGCACAGCGTGGGATACAGAAGAAAAGAAATGGTTTGACCTTTACCCGGACCTAAAAGTGGTTCACGAAGAATGGCTGCACTGGTCCCGGGGGGCGATGAATTGGAATACCATGTGTTCCGATTGTCATTCTACGAATGTAAAAAAGAATTTCAACGAAAAGGAAGATAGCTATCATACCACGTATGCCCTTATCAACGTGAGCTGTGAAGCTTGCCATGGTCCCGGGAAGGAACACATGCAAGCGGTTACTGACCCTAGTTATGAAAAAGGTTCATCTCCGGGGATAAAGTTCATGACCAACATCACCCAACCCAAAGAGTTGGTAGATGCTTGTGGGCGCTGTCACATTCGCCGGGAGCAACTCACCCTCGCTTATAACTGGCAGGGCGGTCTTATGGATCATTATTATCCACAATTGCTAACGGAACGCGTGTACCATGCTGATGGCCAGATCTTGGACGAGGTTTACGTGTGGGGTTCTTTTGTGCAAAGCAAAATGTACATGAACAACGTCACTTGCACAGATTGTCATGATGCCCACAGCCTAGAGCTTAAGGCTACGGGAAATAGCTTGTGTATCAATTGCCATGAGGCGCCCAAGTATGATGCCCTGGAACATGTACGCCACAAGCCTGGTTCAGAAGGTGCTTCCTGCATCAATTGCCATATGCCGGGTAAGTATTATATGGTGAATGATTTTAGACGGGATCATAGTTTCCGTGTACCTAGGCCGGATCTAAGTGTTGAGTATGGTACACCTAATGCTTGTACCATGTGCCATGAAGATAAAGATGATCAGTGGGCCCTGGAGGCATTCATAAACTGGTATGGTGAGCCAAATGATGATCATTTCTCCAAGGCGCTGGCTATGGGTAGGGCTTGGGATACTTCGGCCATTGCCATGTTACACCAGTTGGTGAGTGACCCCGGGGAGCCGCCCATTGCACGGGCCACAGGGGTGGTCTACCTGTCGCGTTACCAAGATGAAAATACGATAAAGGGTATCTTGAAATACCTGGAAGACGAGGCGCCATTAGTCAGGGCCGCCGCTACCGACGCTTTGGACCAGGTAGCACCGCTTTATTTTACCCAGTACTTGTTCAAAGGATTGGCCGATGAAAGTCGTGCAGTGCGTATTAAAACATTTGAGGCCCTGGCAGGCCTTCCTTTAGATCAAATTCCCGCCGAGTATAGCACAGCATACCAAAAGTCGAAAAGAGAATTTTACCAATATCTTATGGCTACAGCAGATTTTCCCGGTGGACAAGCCCATAAAGCGCTGTATTATCAAAAAATAGGACAAGTGGACTCTGCTATAATGGCCTATGAAAGGGCAGTGAGTATGGACAACTATAACAATATGTCCAGGATCAATCTTGCTAACTTGTATTATCAGAAAGGAAGTGTTCAAAAGGCCGAAGATACCTTTAAGAAAGTCATAGAACAAGAACCAGGATTTGCAGGGACTTATTACTCGCTTGGCCTCCTTTATGCGGAACAAAATCGCACAGCGGAAGCTATCCAACAACTTGAACATGCCTTGACATTGCAAAAAGACAATGCCAGGGTATTTTACAACCTCGGGCTGCTCTACCAAAATCAGCAAGAAGTTACCAAAGCGGAAACGACCTTTGAAGAAGGCTTGCAGTTTCATCCCCAGGATGAAGGCCTTCTTTATGCCATGGTATTTTTACAAAGTACGAAGAAAAGCAACCCGGATAAAGCAAAACAATACGCCCGCCGGTTGATCCAACTGTTCCCCAATAATCCTAATTATCAGCAGCTTTGGTCACAGCTTACCGATGAGCGTGTCAATCCCTAGAAGAATACAGGTTCCACTTTGCTAAATTAAAGTGGGAGGTTTTCTTGCTGATCCAGTTATAGCCTTAACTTTATACAATAGGTAGAATGTGACAATGTTCTTTGCCACCGGTAATTATAGAAAATACAATGGGAAACAAGAAAAGATTGACGATCCTCTCGGGTGCGGGGATAAGTGCTGAAAGTGGAATAGCTACTTTCAGGGATTCCGACGGCCTTTGGGAGGGACATGATGTAATGGAGGTAGCTTCTCCTGTAGGATGGGAAAATAACCCCGAGCTCGTGCTGGATTTTTATAATCAAAGGAGAAAAGCCGCGTTAAAGGCTCAACCTAACGCGGCGCATTTGGGAATAGCGGGGTTGGAAGAGCATTTCGAAGTGACGGTGGTCACTCAAAATGTAGACGATCTCCATGAGCGTGCAGGATCTACCAATGTTCTTCATCTCCATGGCAAACTGTTCGAGTCCAGGAGTACAACAGACCCCAATTTGATTTATCCCATAGACGGGTGGGAGCTCAATATAGGAGACCATTGCGAAAAAGGATCACAATTGCGACCTAACATCGTTTGGTTCGGTGAAATGGTTCCTATGATCGAGGTGGCAGCTCGTATAGCGGCCCGCAGTGAAATATTTGTGGTGGTGGGTACGTCACTGGCCGTCTACCCGGCTGCCAGCCTTATTGATTACGTGGATACGGATGTGCCTAAATACCTTATCGACCCTAAAATTCCCATGCTGAATGGCCATTACAATTTAACACCCATAGAAGAAAGAGCTACCGTAGGTATAGAAAAATTAAAACAATACCTAGGCGTAGCATAGGGTCATTGACCATGTTGAACTGGATCATACGGTTATTATGCAATTTAACCAGTACCACTTTGTTAGATTTAATTTTTTAGTAATCAATTATTTAACTGTAAAAATCAACTGGTAGCAATATTCAGTCCATAGTATTGAGTCGTGAGTATTAAGTATAGTGGAAAAAAGACTTAAAGAGGCCTTTTAGAACATAGGGCCTAAATTTTACCAGGAAATAAAAACCCGTTACGTTGCTAACCCCTGCGTTTTTGAGTGCTCAAGACTAAAGACTCACAGCTCAATACTATCAACTGGTTATCAATGGCTTAAATCTGACAAAGTATGTCATAACCTCAACTCGATTTAAAATCATGGTAGCCTAGGCTTAACATGAGGTTTAGAATACTTTCACGGTCTTTAAACTGGGTAGTAGCTTCCGTTCTACGACACAACAGATTCCTGCTCTCCCCATGAGTCCTCGCACAGCCACCGGCGCGGAATGACGTTCATTTTTTAATCGAGTCCAGGTTAGTAAGCTTGGTGGCCCTTGGTGCATTTGTGTCTTGGTGGCCGAGAAAGCTTCGCCACCAAGGCACCAAAGCTCAAAGAATCACAAAGGGATCTTCTTTACGATTTAATCTAGCCCTATTTTTATATTGAACTCATGTAACTAGGAATCCACCTCAGCCAGAGACTTGTTTTTGCAGGAATTTCAAAAATGATTTCTTGTCATAGTTGGCCATCCCCACTTTTTTGGACACAATTTTACCGTCTTTTGACAATACCAACGTGGTGGGGATCGAACCTGGCCGGAAGGCTCTAGGAAGGGCGCCCGTCGCGGTATAAACGGGAAAAGAAAAATCTCTTTTTTCAATGAACTTTTTGGCGCGTTCCGGGTCCTTATCCAGCGAAATCATAACGAATACAACATCATTTTGGTCCACTTTATCGTAAAGACTTTGAATACTAGGCATTTCCGCTATGCAAGGCGGGCACCAGCTAGCCCATAGGTTTACAAATACTACCTTATCCTTAAATTCTGAAAAACTTACAACGTTACCTTGGAGGTCTTTTAAGTTGAAATTATAGTTTACCCTTTCATCGAAAGGCTCTTCTAATTCTGTGTTGGGCGATAACAAGCCGGTATACAATATCATGCGCTGGGCGAAAGCTGCTACATCCGTATGTAAGCCTGTAAAATACAGTGTGAGGAAGATAGCGAGCACTACTCCCCAGCTTTTTAACTCTTTTATGATTTTCTTATTCATGTATCGTAAAAATAGCCAATAGATATATTTAGCACCGTCATGGCATTGACAATATAAAGGTTAATGATACAATAAAGTTCAAAAGTGCCTGGCATACGAGGTTTTGAAGCAGGCTGTTTAGAAATAATTATTTCAAAATATCGTACAAACCCAGGAGGATGGTAAGTTTGCAAGATTATTTGACCGTATAACCATAAACCACATTTTTTTAAATGAGAGACAACATTAGCAAAATCGCACAAGAGCTTGGCTTAAAGGAATCGAATGTAGGATCAGTAGTAAAGCTTTTGGACGATGGTGCTACGGTACCCTTTATCTCCAGGTATAGAAAAGAAATGACCGGAAGTATGGACGAAGTGGCGGTAGCCTTTGTCAGGGACCGTATCACGCAACTGAGAGACCTGGATAAGCGAAGAGAGGCCATATTGAAATCTATAGAGAATCAAGAGAAGCTGACCCCAGCTTTAGAAAAAGAGATCCAAAACGCCGAAACGCTCACCGAACTTGAGGATATCTATCTTCCTTACAAGCCCAAAAGGAAAACCAAGGCGTCAGTGGCCAAAGAAAAAGGACTGGAACCACTGGCAGATCTTATTTTCAAACAAAATGAAATTGACTTAGCCGTAGAAGCCTCTCGGTATATCGATGAAGAGAAAGACGTGAAGTCCGTGGAAGAAGCGTTGCAAGGAGCAAGAGATATTATAGCCGAAAAGGTAAATGAAGATCAAGAGGCTCGAAAAGCCATGCGTAAGCTTTTTGAGTCGGAAGCCATCATCATTTCTAAGGTGATCAAAGGAAAAGAAGAAGAAGGGCAAAAGTTTAAAGATTATTTTGAATGGGAAGAGCCAGTTTCCAAAATCCCATCCCACAGGCTGTTGGCCATGCGCAGGGGGGAAAAGGAGATGATCCTGACCTTAGACATAACACCGGATGAAGATCGGGCGATCCACCTGTTGGAGAAACAATTTGTTTCCGGGCATAACGAAGCTTCCTCCCAAGTAGAGTTAGCAGTAAAAGATGCCTACAAAAGGCTTATGAAACCCTCTATGGAAACGGAAATCAGGCTGCTTACCAAGGGCAAAGCTGATGCCGAGGCGATTAAGGTGTTCGCTGAGAATCTGCGTTTGCTGTTGCTGGCAGCCCCATTGGGTCAGAAAAATATACTGGCCATAGATCCCGGGTTCCGGACAGGGTGTAAGGTGGTGGTCTTGGATAGGCAGGGTAAGCTGCTCCATCATAGCGCTATTTATCCTAACGCTCCACAAAACCAAGTGATGGAAGCCGGCGCAGCGATCAAGCACCTTTGCGATGTGTATGAGGTAGAAGCTGTAGCGATAGGCAACGGCACTGCAAGTCGTGAAACAGAAAGCTTTGTCAAGGGACTTGGGTTGCCTAAGTCTATTTTAATTTTGATGGTGAACGAAAGCGGTGCATCGGTCTATTCAGCCTCGGAAGTGGCCAGGGAAGAATTTCCTACCCATGACGTTACCGTGCGAGGCGCGGTTTCTATTGGCAGGCGTTTGATGGACCCGCTGGCTGAGCTAGTAAAAATAGACGCCAAGTCGATAGGAGTAGGGCAGTACCAGCATGATGTGGACCAAACGCTATTAAAGCATGGCTTGGACGATGTGGTGATGAGCTGTGTAAACTCAGTAGGTGTCGAGCTAAATACGGCAAGTAAAGAGCTGCTTGCTTATGTTTCTGGCTTGGGGCCGCAATTAGCAAAAGGTATTGTTGATTTTAGAAATGAAAATGGCCCCTTTAAAGACAAGAGATCTTTAACCAAGGTGGCTAGGCTTGGGGATAAGGTCTTTGAACAGGCTGCCGGGTTCTTAAGGGTTCGAGATGCAGAAAACCTGTTGGATAGGTCTGCAGTACACCCTGAGAGCTATTCCATTGTGGAGCAAATGGCCAAAGACCTGGACTGTACGTTAGCCGAACTTACGAAGGACCATGCTGTACGGTCCAAAATTAAACTGGAGCAATACATTACTGACACAGTCGGCCTTCCCACGCTTAATGATATCGTGCAGGAACTAGCCAAGCCGGGAAGAGACCCGCGTGCATCGTTTGAAGTTTTCCAATTTGATGAGGGGGTTAACTCCCCGGAAGACCTACGGGTAGGAATGCAATTGCCCGGGGTGGTGACCAACGTTACCAACTTCGGGGCCTTTGTAGATGTGGGGGTACACCAAGATGGATTGGTCCATATAAGCCATCTTTCAGATCGTTTTGTAAAAGATCCCGCCGCTGTGGTCCAGGTCCAGCAAAAAGTGAAGGTAACGGTCATAGAGGTTGATATTCAACGAAAAAGGATAGCCTTTTCCATGAAAAGTGACCCTTTTGGCAAGACCCCTGCTAAGCCAAAAACACGACAGAGAAGAAGCGAGGAAAACAAGGGGGGGAACATGCAAGAAAAACTTCAACAGTTAAAAGGGAAATTCGGCCAGTAGGCTAGCCCCGCGTTGTCAATTATAAAGTATTGATAACTAACGCTAACTTTCGAATTCACTTGTTTTTGCTATTGTTAGTCTAAAACTAAAAGACTATACTAACGTCATTCTTGGCCTACCCACGTGGCAGACAGGAATGACACCAAAAGAGTTTGGTTTCGTTGTTTGAGAGCGCGGTTGAGCAGTGAACGAAACACACTTCTGTGATTGACTATTGGATTAATTATAAGTTCAATCTAGCAAGTAGGACTAGTTCTGTTTTGTCACACTCAATTATTTGATAGGCAGGGATTTAAAGAGAAGGGAGCCCATCGGATTTCCTTATCAAAAACGGAAAAAACCTTCTTTATCGTCATTCCTGCCAGCCTTGCAGCGTGAGCGATGCGCGAGAGCAGGAATCTGCTGTGTCGTTGAACGTGAACCCTTTTTTGGGTGTACTGGGTCGTTTTACGACTTCACAGATTCCTTGTCACGCCTAGCCCAACGCCCAGGCTGCCAGGAATGACGATGTTGGAAAGTAAGGTATGACGTTCTTAGGTATGGGTTTTGGATAGACTTAGAACAGCAGGTTGGTCCCCCATCCTTTGCAATTCGCTGGCACTAGGTTTGAAAATGAAAATCTTATTATCAATGACTTAAATCTGACTAAGTATTACTAGTTCATACGATTTGGTGATTATTACGTTATTTGGATAAAATTTGCCTTTTCTAATATAGTAGCCATAGGTCCTGGTGCTTAATTTTTATGGTTATGAAAGTATAACTAGTTGAAAATAGCTATCTTGCATATACGGAGGCTGTGTCTATAATGAAAAAGTTTTTAGTGCTTTTACTAGCTTTATTTATTCCCTTTTGTGCTGCTTTGGGCCAAAAAGTAAAGTACAAAGAGCTATATCCTTTATTAGAATCTCGCCAATATGATTTAGCTATACCATTATTGAGAAAATATATCCTCGATCCTAAGGGACAGGTAAATGCAAATGCCCATTTGCAAATGGCCTTATACCTAGAGAAGGTATCGATGGAGCAGGACATCATAAAGAATACGGCAGGGGTAAGCGTATATTCTGACAGCGCAGTGATGTTTTATCAAAAGACACGAAACCTTCTTACCGAAAAGCAGCTAAAAAAGAATCAAGATTACTACAGGTCTTATGAGAGAAGGGATGTAAGAACAGGGAAGGTAGGCATAAAGGTGGCTGATATCCAGTATCAACTTGGTAAGAATATTGACCAACTGGATAATCGAAAAGCGGTGGTGAAGAAAGTGAAAGACCACTACACGAAAGGGAAGGGAGTCTATAGTGCTGCCCAAACTATTTTCGAGCAGCTAAAAAAATCATACCCTACGGAAAAGGCCTTGTACTTAAAATCGGATCAAGAGGTGTTGGAATTACTGGACAGTTTGGATGTATTACATAGCTCTGCGTTAAAAGAAATAAGTGATTTTAAGTCCTTGTTAGGTAATGTTGACAGGCCGGGATATGCCCCCGGGCTTAACGTGATCCCTATTCAAGATTACCAACAAGACGGGCTCAGCGGAATAGATCCCGAACTAAAGACATTGGAAATATGGGACTATTCCGAATGGACAAAGTCAGTAAAACTGGAAGTGCTGGAAAACGTTTGGCCCCTGCGAAAAGAGCTTTTGGACTATGACGCGATGTTAAACGAAGTAACGGCAAAGGTTCGGACGGATTCAGTTTCGTATCAGGATGAAATAAAACCCTACGGTGAGCTGAAAACAAAGCTCATGGCTTATGATAAGGATCCCTTACCCTTAAAAGTCTTCGAAGTTAAGAAGGCTGAACTGGAGTACTTGTCAAAAGCATTGGCCCATATGAACTACCGAGATAGCGCCGATTTGGTTTACAGGGCCGAAGCGCTCGAGCAGAAACTAGCAGGGCTTTCGGCCTTGGACAGTACGGTAAGACTATTGAGTGATTCTCCCTGGAAAACAGAATGGTCTTATTACGAAAGTTACATTCATTCGTCTTTCGGGGAGCTTCCCGTTTTTGAAGAGTTCATTCATACGAATACCACCTTTGCCGGTGATAAGCGCATGAGTGTGGAAGAGGAGTTAAAACAAATAAAGGAGCGATCCAAGTGGCTTATCGATGATAGGGACTCGATACCACTCTTTGATATCGATGATCCGGGATATGCCGGTAGATTTATGCCGGTGATCCTGGAAGAAGAATATACTGCCGGCTTGTATTTTCCTGTGCCGGGAGATAGCGCAAAGGGTTATTTTTCGTTAGTGAATAATAAAAGGATCCCTGAATCCAAGGTTTTTTTCGATATTCCCGGTGATTATTTCAATGAGAGCAGTGTACTGGATATTTTGAGTAAAGTGGATATTGACGAGAAAGGTCAAATATATCATTTGATGTTTTACTTACCCTTGGCGGAACAAGAAAACTACGCAGCAAGTCTTTGCAAGATTTACACCTCCGACGGGTTAGCTTGGGAAAAGGATCTTATCCTGGATACTGCCCCGGCAGGTTTAGAAATAAGCAGTATGAGCGGAGAGGTCAAAATCGAATACGATCTCATAGGTTATTCGGGTGACAAGGAGCTTCCGAACGAAATAGTACTGGATAAAAAAGGTGTGTTAAAGAAGTAAGGGGGCATACTGCAAAGTTTCTTAGATTAATGCCAGTATTGCGTTAATAAAGCATCCCAAAACAACTTGTTTCACAGCAAAGCATTAAAGACGAACTCTTAACTATAGGGGATACAGGTGATGCTACGTTACCCCTGTGGTTCTAATGTTCAGTTAAGCCTCAAATGACATATCGGGTACGGGATGAGTTATGTTCCAGGTATTGATCAGTCGGCAATCGGCAAAAAGCAGTAGGCAAAAAGCAGTAGGCAAAAAAATAGGGGATTGCTTATTGCTAACTGCCGACTTTAAGAACCGGACCAAAAAAATAGGGTGTTCTTTAAAATTAGCTTTGGTGGTAGAACGTTTAACTTTGGCAAGTTAAGCCATATTTTAAGATGTTTCGGGTAGTGCGGACTTGTAAATGAGCAGTATACGCGTGATTTTGTGGTTCTAAGTCCAGTTTTCATTTTCTTTTGCGCGCCCAAAAGAAAACGAAACAAGAGAAAAGGGCGCCAGGAACCAAGCCCATTTCCCCCTCGAAACGCGCTATCCGGCCGCTATAGGCCGCTTACCCACGAGCCTCAAATGGGCCGCGCTGTTCCTGGATGTCTCCCCTCCATACGTCACTTGAATTTCTGTGATACCCTAGTTCTGCTTTGTCACATTCAATTATTTGATAGA
>JANQLQ010000230.1 GCA_028280565.1 Fulvivirga sp. | reverse complement strand
GCCGCGGAAAGAAGTTACTTGAACATTTTTTGAAGACGAGCAGCCATTCGAAGGGTCAGTAGCGGTAACGGTATATTGACCGGGCGCACTTACTGTAGGGGTAGAGTTGGTGGACGAAAAACCGTTAGGCCCCGTCCAATTATAGATAACCCCGGGACGAGTGGAGGAAGCCAGCAGGGAAATAGTCGATACACCACACCCTAGGTTGCCACCTTCAGCCATTAGATCCGGGGATCGATCACTGGTTGAAGTGACCATCACATTATCGAACCGGTAGAACTCATTATCTGCCGAATTCCTGGCCCTGATCACGATCTGCAAAGTGCTGCCGTTCAAATCTTTGGCAGTAGCAGTGACCGGGTCAAAAAGATTAACTTGTAGTCCATCTTTTAGGGCCGTTTCAGGCCCTCCATCTAATTTATAGTATACACGAATATAGTCAGCATCTTCCAGCCCGCCTTCCGCACTAAGATCTACGGCAATGTCCATGTTACCTTGGCCAGCAATATCGATCAAGCCCGATTTCCATCGTACTTCTGCATCCGGATCGTTGATCGAAAAGCGATGACCACGCACTTCAGCGTGGTCATCATTGGTAAAATTGGTTCCCGAGATGTTCCTAGTCCATGAGGTAGCTCCATTATCATTCGTAGTCCCATTGCTTAAATCATTGAAATCTTCTAACCAAACCACAGGATCACATGAAGCGGACCTAGCCACCTGGTTACAAGCTACACCACCCGATGCCTTGACCGTAGATTGCAGATCATTGCTCTGATCTTGCCAAGAGATCCTTACTGTATTAGCCGGGGCATTTATTGTTTGGGTTGAGAAAATCATAGCGCCCGGAGGAGCCGTAAAAGTGCCAGTTTCCGTACCATCCACTACTTCGTACGAAATCTCCAATGCAAAATCAAAAGAGTTTGTCACTCTCCATCTCCTTTGGGAGCTGGGTTCCTCAGAACAAAGTGACGTAAGTGTAATGCTAGCGGCAGGTTGATGTTTATGTTCTATCTTCCTGGTCCCAAAAGCTGTAAGGGCGAGTAGCAAAAGCATAACGGCGCCTCGAAAAGGGGAAAGCCGAACTATATTTTTCATTTGTTATATGGGTTGTGAGACTCCAAGCCTGGTAAAAATCAAATACAGGTAAAGCCCCGGGGATGAATAAAAAATATTAATTAACCATGCCAAAATTAGTACGAGGAAGAGGTAGCATGCTTGTCGTTTTGGTGGTATTCTATATCCCGATGCGATTTTTAGATGAAACAAAGATTTACTGTGAAATGACAGATCATTTTTACCCGCATGAACAAGTTCATTCCAAGAATTAGACTGGGAAACCACCAACAACCGGTTACCTTTTACATTAAAGGGCAGGTATCCATAGTATATATTTAGGTTTCAAGGAGTTAAAGGATCGGCTGGTAATATTGAAAAAATACCATGAATTCAATTTAATTACAATTAAGCCCCTAAAAGTTGAACATCCTGGAAATTTATGGCACCCATGTAATAAAAAAGTCTTTTTTGGAATAAAAGCGAAGCGGGGAAACTTCTTTAGCGGTTGCCAAGGTTTTGCAGTTTAAATCTTACCAGGGTTTCTCGACGTTTAAGGGTTAGTGAGTTATCAAGCGATTGGGTTATTGGGTGATTTCGTTCCTTGACCAGGGGGATTGCGCTGTATCTACTACTTAGTAACCTAAGCTTGGGTTAATAAGACGCCATAAAATAACTCATTTCAATGCAAAATATGGAAATCCAGCCTTTAACCTTAGAAAACACCGTGAATTCCCAAGGGAAGCAGGCTAATCCTGGTAGCTTTCTACCGCCCTCTCCATTTTACCTGTGGTCAAACAATTGACTAACTGGCAATTAAGTCCAAAGGTTACGTTTCATTACTATCTACCCAATAACAGCACTTGACCGTGGTACTTTCAAGTCAAGACGACTTAGGCGGGAAATTCTTCCAAAATGTTGGTGAATTAACCAGGACGGCGGGAAACTATTTTTCCGGTCACTTGCTCAAAGTCAGCAGTCGGCTAGAAGCAATCGGCAACCCTATTTTGCCTACTGCTTTTTGCCTATTGCCAACTTATTGAGAGATTCACGTGAAGCACGACACTAATTTTCTACCATAACAAAAGCGCCCCAATAGTAAGGAGAGGCATACTTTTTTTTCAATTCCGCTTGCGCTTGCCGGAAGGCCCTGGCCCTGTTTTTATACTGTGTCCAATATTTATAAAAGGTAGACATAAGTTCTTGGGTAGCTTTGTCATCTACTTTCCATAAACTCATGACTAGCGCTTCGGCACCCGCTACTAAAAATGCCCGCTGCAAGCCATATACCCCCTCCCCGGCTTTAATATCACCGGTACCCGTCTCGCAGGCACTCAATACCACTAATTCCGTATTCTCCAGGTCCAAGTTCATGGCTTCAAAAGCAGTCAATATGCCGTTGTCATTGCTTTCAAGGCTAGCATAATTATTATCTATCGTTTTTTCAGCGTCTTTAAGTAAAATACCGGCCCGTAGCAGGGGATTGTTTCTTGCACTCTCCGCGCTAACACCAAATACTTTATCGCTGTTGATGTATTCATCCTTCAAAAAATATCCATGCGTTGCTACATGGAGGACCATTGGGCTTTGGACCGACTTCAGGTTAGATTCGGTAGCCTTCACGTCCGTGTAACGTACAGGAAGAAAGCCGGCGGAGGAAAGGCGACGCGCCACGTAGTCAAGTTCTAGCTGTGTACCGGGTAATGGGCTTATGGCTCCCTCGAAAGGTGGGTTACCAACCAGCACGGCCATCTTCTTGGCCGTTTTATCATCACCTGATTTAACATTTTTGGAGTTACTGACCAGTACAGTCTCATAGTTTTCCAATACATAATCACCATTAGGCATTTGCAGGGTATTAATATTGAGTTGGTTGTAAATCCCGTCAGCAGAAAGATAAAGCTTTTTGACCCCTGCCAGTTTCGCATCGATCTCCAGCCAGTACTTTTTGTATGAATAGTCGTCTTTTGTCTTTTGCTGGATCGAGTTATTGTAATATTTGTAATATCGACTTTCTAATTCAGCACCATCATCCAAAACTACATATCCCGGTTTGCTTTCACCGGGCTTGATGATCAACGCCACATATTTTACCCCGGGGGTGAACTTATGATCAAATTTCCTAAAACGAACAAGGTCGACAATCGCCTCACCCGGACTGAGTTTGGCCTGTATATCCTTGAAACTCACCATGTCTTCGTCATATCCTTCTGAAAACAGGTCAGATCGTTCTGAAAGAGATCGCTCTGTGCTGTTGACCACCTGCTCTATGGAGTCCAAGTCTATGTTGCGATCCTGGAGTTCCTCCTTTGAGTACGAGTAAAAACGAGCCAGCATTTCTTTCTGGTCCAGCCATCCGAGGTAGTCACGTATAAGTTCGTCATCATTGCTGGCAAGGATCTTAGCCTTTATTTTACCTGTAGCACTGAGCAGCAGCCCTTTGGTGGCGATATGATAGTCATATACCTGCGATATCAGTGCAGGTTGCTCTTTCCTTACGTCAACAGCGAAAGAAAAGAATCGCTCAAAACGGGGACGGAGTTTATCCCAATAGCGTGTTTTTTCTGCTTCGCTCATAGGTGGGAAAAATTTCCGGATAAAGTCTATAGACTGGTCAACACTTTGTTTATAAAGCTCTTCTGCCCGGGTAATATCACCTGTATTCCAATAGAGTATGGCCAGGTCTTCTTGGGACTGTACGTAGCTAGGATGGTTCTCGCCTAACGTCTTTTTCTTTATCGTGTGGCTTTTGATCAATAGGGGCTCAGCTTCCTCCCATCTTTCTTTGAACCGGTAAAAATTGCCGAGATCACTGATGGCAGCGGCATAAACCGGATGGTTCTCGCCAAATTTCTTCTTGTAGATTTCTATGGCTTCGTTTAACAGGGATTCTACCTCCTTGTATCGTCCCATTTCCACATATAAAGCGGCCAGGCTATTCAATACATGGGCATAGTCAGGGTGACTGCTACCAAATCTTCGTTTTTTTAACCGTACCAGCTCCTTGAATTCTGCTTCTGCTTTATCGTACTGCCCCATCTGCTGGAGAAGCAGGGCACGGTTGGCCAAGAATTTTTGGTGGTTGGAACTCTTTTCATTCTGCAGGTCGCCACTGACTGTCAACGTTTTATTCATCAAATCTTCGGCCTGGTCATAACGGCCCATTGTTTGGTAGAGCATGGCCTGGTTATTTTGGGCTATGGCATAGGGCATACTGTTTTCGCCATTGGCGTGTCGTATCACGCCGAGGGCTTGAGCAATGTACGCTTCCGACTGGCTGTACTGCCCCGTTTCCTTGAGTAAGACCGCCAGGTTGTTTAAGGAAGCTCCATATCCTGTACTTTCTTTGCCGTATTTTTCCTCTCGTATCTGTAGGGATTGATGGATATACTCCTTAGAGGTGTCAAAGCGTCCCATGGTGCTGTAGAGCAGGCCCAGGTTAGAGATCACCTTTACATAATTCACATCGTCTTGCAGGTCATGGGTTTCATAAAGAAGCTTGGCGTGTAAAAATCGATTTTCTGCCAGCTCGTAATTCCCGGAGGCATAGAGTACCTCACCGGCATCCAGGCTGCTGCGCGCTCTTTCACTTTCTGTTTTGGGTGTATCGTCAGGGTTGATATTACTCATGACCACAAGGAACTGCTCTCCTTTTTCTTTATGGTCAAACAGCCCCGAATTATCATTCAGTGAAATGGCATAATTAAAACTGGTAGAGTCGAATTTACTTCTCGATTCTTCAATTTTGTCCGCAAAAAAACTCTTGGTCTTTTTTGAAAGTTCCGGCATACTCGACTTTACCTTGTCTTTGAGGAGTTTACCAAGTTGCGCGCGTGTCGAGTGAACTACTACGAAAGTGAATAGGAAGATAAAGAGTACGACTATTCTCATAGGACATATTTTAAAAATTCAAGTTAGTGATAATTAGAAAAAAATGCCCAGCTTCGTAAGTCACTGGTAAAGAATTATTTGTTAAATATATCTCTCCATAACCAAAAGGTATTTCTCACGCTAAAAATCCGGAATTACTTAGAACCGAAACTAAAGGAACAGTTAATATTTTGTAATTTCGACGCTTCTATGAAAGTGATAAGGGCTATAGTTCTCAAAATCTATATGGTGTGGGTACTTTTAGTATTCACGCTCTTTATGTTGATCATATTACCGGTCATGGTCTTACCCGGGCTTTTCGGTCAAAAGTATGGCAACATCACCTATTTCGGGTTGTGGCTTTGGTCATGGATATTTAGTTTACTCACTTTCATTCGTTACGAGGTGATCGGTGCTGAGAATGTGGATAAGAAAACGTCATACATCTATGCCAGCAATCATACCTCGTTCCTCGACTTACCCGGCCTTCGCATTGCTATCCCCACTCAATTTAGGCCGTTGGCTAAAAAAGAGCTCTTAAAGATCCCTGTCTTCGGCCTTATCGTGCGTGTCGCCTGCGTTGTGGTAGATCGTACTAATGCAGAGAGCCGGAAAAAAAGTATTGCTACGTTGACCAAAAGGATACGTTCAGGAATTTCTCTATTGATCTTTCCCGAAGGCACTCAAAACCGGACCGACCAGCCCCTGCAACCTTTCTACGATGGCGCTTTTCGATTATCCAAAGAAACCGAGACGCCGATCATGCCCGTGGTAGTAGTGAATGCCGGCGAACTTATGCCTCCCAGCACGATAAACCTAAAGCCTGGCAAAATCAAAGTGATCTTCGGCACCCCTGTGCCTCCCCATAGCTCCCCAGACCTTGCAGGGCTTAAACAAGAGACCTATGACCAAATGATGGGCATTTTAAAAAAATACAAAAAGGGTGTCACCCAATGAATGACACCCCATGGACTTACTCCTTAACGTTAAGGGGCTGGGTTTAAGCGTAAAGAAGACCCGTTAGTGATTCTTTGAGCGTTGGTGCCTCGATGGCGAAGCTTCCTCAACCCCTAAGACGCAAATGCACCAAAAGTCACCAGGCTTACTAGCCAAAACTGTCCTGGATAACATCAAACTGATAAACAATTATCGAGTTTAGGTCCTTAGGATAAGCCGGGTAACGGATCATCTCTTGGTCAGATCAAAAATGATGGGCAAGTCTACATAGGCGGGAACGGCTTTGTTATTTTCATCTCTTGCCGGCAAAAATCTCAATTGCTTTATCGATTTAACACAAACCTTTTTCATTAGGTCATCCGGGGCACTGATGATCCGGTAGCGTACTACCCTTCCTTCGGCATTGATCAAAAGCCTTATCAAGACCCGTCCTTCAATTCCCAATTTCCGGCATTCGGGTGGGTACTTTATAGTGGCTACAAATTCCTCGTAATTCACAATCTTAGGAAGCCGCTGGCCTCCCCCACTGGATTCGGAAAATGCATTTAATCCCAGGGACATCGTACAGAGCAATGTCCACAAAATGATGTTCAAACTTAAAATACGCATAATCTTTAAATTTAGTGTTGTAAAAAATAATAGGTTGACAGGCACAAAGCACGGGGAAAGTCTAGCCTTCAGCTATCAATTTTTTAGCGAAAAATTACAATTTAAAGACCCCTAAAACCACCGAGGTCGGTTTCTTGATAAGGTTTTAGAATTTTGGACCAAAAGCTATAAAAAACAAGCCATTTTCATGTTGGGAGGAAAATTTAACCAGGATCAAAGGGTGTGACCTGCGGTTGAGAATATCTGCGGGAATAGTCCACCGTGACGGGTAGTTCTTAATCCAACCTTCGCGAGTTGCTAACATCCGGCATCTTTGGGGCGAGGCATTGGAGATTTACCCCCCTAACTTTCGGAATGAGAATACATTAGCCCTGCTTTGTCACTTATAAATTATTGATAACCAGCACTGACTTTCGAATTCGCTTGTTTTTGCTATAGTTAGTCTAAAACTAAAACTATACTAGGTCATCCGGGCAGCCTGTGTACTGGGTAAACGCGCGACCAGGAACCTGTGAAGTTTCCGAACGAAAGCCCCGGTACATGTACGAATAGAAGGGTTCGCGATAAACGACAAAGCAAATTCTTCCGTGAGAATCCCGATGGGGCTGCGCTCGCGCATAGCTCACCCGGCAAGGCTGGCCGCAATGACGATAAAGAAGCTTTTTTTTGTTTTTGATGAGCGTACCGAACGGACTCCCTTGCCGTTAAATCATTGTATACCAGGGCATTCTTGAAAATTCAATTGGCGTATGGAGGGCTGACATCCAGGAACAGCGCCGCACATTTGAGGCCCGTGGGTAAGCAGCCTATAGGGGCTGGCTAGCGCGTTTCGCGGGGAAAATGGGCTTGGTTCCTGGCGCCCTTTTCTTGTGTTTCGTTTTCTTTCCCCGAAGGGATGCCTATGGCATGGGCGGGCAAAAGAAAATGAACACGGACTTAGAACCACAAAATCCCGCTTAAACTACTCATTTCGAGATTCGTACTACCCAGAACATCTTAAAAATATAGCCTAATTTGCTAAAAATAGACGTTTACAATCAAATCTAATTTTAAAGGATGCCCTAGTAATTAAATCTAACAAAGTAACACTAGGGCGGAGAGTGTTAACTCCACTCTCCCTCAAAAGCAAATTCATCCAGTGGCTTACGCAAACGTAGTGCTCCTTCGGACTTTTGCAAGTCTTCGTTCAGCTTATTAATATCTCCACCGTAATAGCCTATGGCCAGGCAAGTTGAAACATGGTATCCTTCCGGAACGTGAAATACTTCTTGAGCTTTTGCCCAGTGTACGCCCGCCATTTGGTGTAGACCAAGTCCCATGGCCTGTGCCTGCAAGGTAAGATTAGCCACTCCCAAGCCTAGGTCATGTAAAGCGTGGAAATTTTGTTTCCCGGAATCAAAATTTTCTTTGTAAGCGGTAAGCACGAGTAACGGGGCATGGATCACCCACCCTTGGTTAAACTCGTACAAGCAATCTATGATCTTATCGTAGGCTTCACTGCCTTTTTTTGCATAAATAAATCGCCAGGGTTGTTCATTCATCGAGCTGGCTGCCCAGCGCACCGCTTCGAAAAGTGAGGCTATCTTTTCATCTTCCACCGGCTGTTCTTTGAAAACCCTGGGACTCCAGCGTTCTTTGATCAAAGAATGAATAGGATGATCATTTTTAGCTTGTTTTACTTCGTTTATGTCCATAATGTGTTTTAGTATATTGAGTGTTGAGTAACTAGTCTAGTATCGAGGCTTTAAAGATAGTGAGTTTCCCTGCCTAACTAAATGACTTAAGCGGTGGTAAAAGCTAGGAGCGGGAAGAAACTTCCCACTTCTAACTATTTATTCATTAACCTTTACTTGTCATTGGCACTTCTATGAGCAGTAATTCGGTATCGGATGTAGCTTTTATGGCCAGCTTACCTGTTTCCCAAAAACCTGCGCCGTCACGTTTGCCGAGTGCTTCTCCGCCAATCTCCACATCACCCTCAATAACAAAGGCGTATACCCCATGGTTCGGATCATTCAAGGTGTATTCCGTCTCAAAACCTTCCTTTAACGTGGCTAATGAGAAATAAGCGTCTTGGTTGATCCAAAGGGTATCCTTCGACTGGTCCGGGCTTACTACCGGTTGGATACTGTTGATCCTATTCCCGGGATCAAAGGTTTTTTGATCATACCTAGGATCGATATTCCTCTCCTTAGGAAACACCCAGATCTGCAAAAAATTAACCTTTTCTTTTTGACTATGGTTATATTCCGAATGTACCACCCCGGTACCGGCAGACATGATCTGCACATCATTGGTACGTATCACTTCTGAAACACCGGTATTGTCTTTATGCTCCAGGCTACCGGATAATGGAATAGAGATGATCTCCATATTATCGTGAGGATGGGCACCGAAACCCATGCCTCCGTCTACCCAATCATCATTCAATACCCTGAGCATGCCAAAATTCATTCTTGCCGGGTTATGATAGCTTGCAAAGCTGAATGTATGGTGTGTATCTAGCCAGCCATGGTTGGCATGCCCTCTTGTACCCGCTCTATGCACTGTAGTTTTCATTTTTTCCTCCTTTGTTTGTTTAACATTACCAAGCAGTTAAGCCTTTGCTCAATTGCCTGTCGATAAATTGTTGTCCCCTATACGATTACAAAAGTACCACCCTAAAAGCATCCAGGACATGTAGAAGTTATGCCTTCAATTGTACTTTTTATGGATTTTGTTCCTAAAGGAGGAGAAGCTCTCTCCCGCACAGTTTTTAAAGAATTTACTGAAATGGGCGGGGTCTTCAAAACCTAGCTCATAGGCAATGTTCTTACTTGACAGGCGGGTAAAATACGCTTCTCTTTTGGCTTCTAACATGATCCTGTTTTGAATATACTCCTTGGCCGTCATGCCCATTGCTGATTTTATAACTTGGTTGAGGTGGTTGGCAGTGATGTAAAGTGCATCGGAATAGAAGGAAACCTTATGATGGTGCCTGAATTTGTCCTCCACTGCCAGTTTAAAATCTTTGACCAGCGAATTTTCCATAGATTGCGAGGATGCATTGTTCCCCTGTGTCCTTGCCCGGTGGCATAAGATCAATAGCAGCTTCAAGTTGGCGCCGATGACCTCGTAGGAGTACGAGTCAGCGCTTTCCAGCTCTTTGAACATCGTGTACGACAGTTCCTCGAAACCATGACGATCCCCGGGGTTTAATGGGATAGGTGTATTCTCATCGCAGTTTTCAAATAGATAAAGGCTGGTAAAAAAATCCCTCGAAATGCTGTAGAGACTTAAAAAGTCATCGGTAAAAAGAATGGCCACTCCCCTTGGTTTTTCACTAGGCGCAAATTGGTGGACCTGACCGGGCTGTAAGAAATAAACGGTATTGTCGTTAATGGGATGATCTTTGAAATCCACATGGTGGACCCCACGGCCCTGTTTCACCCAAAGTACAGTGTAAAAGTTATGCCGGTGCGGGTTGCTGGTTTGACCTTTGGCCTCGTCATAGACTTCTTCAAGGGTACGGATCGCAAAGGGTACTATCTCTTCCTTGTGCTTAAGCGGATAACTGGAAATTACATGGTCCATATTTATTTTCCTACGCCAGGTCGCCATTGCTGGTTTACAGGCTTTTCTTAATAGCCTAAGTTAGGGATAAGAAATGTTTTTCTGTCTTGATCGTAGTGTGCGTTAGATCCCCGCATTACAAATGCTGAAGTGAGTGCCCTGTAGTACTGGCCGCGTTTGCGACGTGGCCCAGTTTATGGGGGGTGAGTGGAATGATAAAACGAGAAAAAGGTATGGTTTGTACAGGTTCGAATGCTCTTACCTCGAACTAAGCTTCCTAACAAAAAAAGGGGGCAGCCCCGGCTCCCCGGGACTGCCCCCAAGCATTCATCCCCATGAATGTCTTGAAGTTGTTC
>JANQLQ010000160.1 GCA_028280565.1 Fulvivirga sp. | reverse complement strand
TGAAGTCGCTTGCGAGGGGCCTACCCTCATCTTTAATACAGCCGATAGATCGAAATCTATCTTCAAGGCACACGGCGCGCAAAAGAAAATGAAAACTGGACTTAGAACCACAAAGTCCCGCGTATACTGCTCATTGCGAAGATAGCATTACCCGAAACACTCTAAAAATGTAGCCTAATTTTCCAAAATTAAACTTCCTACGATCAAAGCTAATTTTGAAGGATGCACTTTTATAGGATCGTGGGGCACAAACGACAACGCCCGGATTACAAATCCTATTGCTACGATAAGTACGCATTACGCTGCGCTAAATGCGCACTAGTTGAGGGTGAAGAGTTGAAAATTCAAGTGGCGTATGGAGGGGGGACATCCAGGAACAGCGCGGCACATTTGAGGCCCGTGGGCAAGCGGCCTATAGGGGTTGGGTAGTGCGTTCAGCGCGGAAAATGGGCTTGGTTCCTGGCGCCCTTTTCTTTTGTTTCGTTTTCTTTTGGGCGCGCAAAAGAAAATGAAAACCAGGCTTAGAACCACATAATACCGCGTATACTGCTCATTGAGAGGTGCCCACTACCCGAAACATTGTAAAAATGTAGCCTGATTTACCAAAATTAAGCGTTTTATTGTCAAAGATAATTTTCAAGAACGCCCTCCTATAGAATAAAAAAGGCGATCACGTTGTGATCGCCTTACCAGGTTATTACTGATTTTCTCCTTTTCTTTTACGCTTTAGGACGGGCTTTTTTTACAACAATGGTTCTCCCGTCAAGTTCTGTCTCATTCAATTCGGCGATGGCTCTTTCAGCAGCTTCGTCATCGGGCATCTCTACAAATCCATAGCCTTTCGATCTTTGGGTGACCTTGTCAAAAATAACTTTGGCCGATGAAACTTCACCGTATTCTTCGAAGTGCCTTTGTAACTCTTCCCCAGTAGTCCGGAAGTTGAGCTTTGCTACAAAAATGTTCATTTGAAATAGATAATTAGTTGGTTAATGGTGACTGTATCCGGGCAATAAATAAAGCACAAGTAACGTCTTTAAGGACTCACTAAGCTAGACCTAATAAACCCAAATAGTATATAAAGATAATAAGAACTGGATGACAATTGTAAAAGCCTGCCCGTTTTATCAAGGCAAACGCATGTAAAAACCGTTAAGTGGTTACTTATTCTCCTAGGCTCCTACTTCTTAGGCTTATGACAACACGTCCCCTAATTCGGGCCGTTTATCAAAAACGGATTTTGCATAAGGACATAACGGTAAGACCTTGTAACCATGTTCACGTGCATATTCCACCGCGCTATCCACTAGCCTCGACCCCAACCCTTCTCCTTTATGCGATTCCTCGACTTCGGTGTGGTCAATAATAAATTTAGTGTCACCGGCAAAGACATAGGTCATCTTTGCCACCTCGGCATCCTGGTCTTTAATAAAGAATTTCCCGCGGTGATCTGTTCTTTCGTGTTGAACATCCATAACGTGATCCAATCATAAAGTGTCTGTCTAAAAATACTAAAATAATCAATGTTCTTTACTAGCGTCCGGGGAAATCCTGGTGAGATATGAGGTCGGAAATAGAGCCATTACAATTTTAGTGCCCCTGATGGTAAAGGTTGAAATATTTTCAATAAGAGCACGGCCTCTTTTTCATATTCCTGGTTTCATATTTGCTGCCACACATATGACGATCTTACCGTGACTTGCCGCAGGGGGGTGTTTTTGGGAAATGTAAAACGGGACCAAAGAGAGCTTAAAAAGGAAATTCTCTTGTCGTTCATGTTTGAGTCGAATACCAATAATGTTACTGCACAAAAAAACTGTTCATATGAGGCCACTGGTATAAATCCATTATGGATCTATCGCTTTGCTATGATTAATTTTTAGATTGCTGTCTTACCTAAACAAAAAGATGATCGAATGAGGGTTTTATTCACATTTTTTCATTCCAATTGCTATTATCTTCCCCCGCTCATTCCCGAATCTGGCCGCCCGCATGTGACCTAAGACATTACGAGACCATCTCTACAGTATCGACAGAACGACTGGAAAAAGATGTCAATGCGCTCGCCGATTTCGGGACGAGACATACCTTGCCCGATACCCTCTCTAACACTGGTGTTAAGTTAAGCTACAAATGACGTGCCGGGTACAGGATAATATGCTTGAGGTGTTGTAAGGTTCTCGATCAGTAGGCAGTTGGCAAAAGGCAGTAGGCAAAAAATATAAGATTGCTCCTTGCCAATTGCTGACTTTAAGAAGGGGATCATTGAAAATTAAAGTGGCGTATGGAGGGGATACACCCAGGAACAGCACGGCACATTTGAGGCCTGTGGGCAAGCGGCCTATAGGGGTTGGGTAGTGCGTTTTGCGCGGAAAATGGGCTTTGTTGCTGGCGCCCTTTTCTTTTGTTTCGTTTTCTTTTCCCGAAGGGATGCCTATGGCATGGGCGTGCAAAAGAAAATGAAAACTGGACTTAGAACCGCAAAATCCCGCTTAAACTGCTCATTGCAAGGCTGGCATTACCCGAAACATTTTGAAAATTTATCCTAATTTGTCAAAATTAAACGCTTTCCTATCAAACCTAATTTTCAAGGACGTTTCAATAACGAGACTGGAAAAAATAGCTATTTCTAATTACACTTAGCTTAACACTTGGGGTATAGGGGGCAGCAAGAAGATGGATCAAATCGCAATTCGAACAAGTCTCTCGCAAATGTGGGAATGACTTGGAGGTGTACTCACCTCTACCACCTTACGATGGAATAAAACAGGAGGCACCCAACGTACTGGCTACAAGATCCATTGGAGAGAAACTACGTAACCACAATGGCAATACGAAAGATATGCAGGAAATGTCAATGAATTCACAATCGAAGGCATCGTGATCGATAGCTATTTATTTGGCGTGGCAGCCGTAGGCAAGGATGGCAATGAGAGTGTAGCTGTATTTCCTTCCGGTCTTATTTAGCGATAAACTTACAGGTTCAAGTAGTATTCTATGGTCAGCGCCTGGTAGGCACTGGACCATTTGCCGGTTTCGTCATACTGGCATAGGTTTTCTTCGCGTATGGATTCCTGCGTTCTCCCAAACTGGAGCAGAACGCGCTCTATTTCCTTAGAAGGCTTAGGTCTAAAATTGAGTATTCTCCATAAATACAGGTCACAGCGTTTCGCCTGTTCCACAAAAGTATCCCTCGAAGGGGCCGGCAGGATTACCGCTAATGTACCCCAAGGGTTCAGTACCCTTTCACTGCACTGGGCTAAATCCGTGTAGCTCAACGTTTCGGAATGCCGCGCACGATGCCGTGTAATGCTGGGAGACTGTGTACCATTGGTGAAATAGGGAGGATTGGAAACGACCAGGTCAAAATGTTCACCCCGGTTCGCATAATTCTGCAAGGACACCTGCTCTACTGCCAGCCTATCTTGCCATGGACTAAGCTCAACGTTTTCTTTTGCTTCTTCCACGGCATCTTTTTCGATATCTATTCCCTTTATCATCGCTTGTGGAAAACGCTGGGCGAGCATAAGTGCCACCAAGCCTGTACCGGTGCCTACATCCAGGATCCGCTTTTCCCCGTTATTTTCCACCCATGCCCCGAGCAGCACCCCGTCAGTCCCTACCTTCATAGGACTCTTAGTATGACTCACGGAAAATTGCTTGAATCGAAACTTTTCGGATTTGCGCCGCACCTGGTCTGTTTAAGGGGCAAGCCTACCGTTCATCATTAAACGACGGCATAGCCAAAAGCAAAAATATAAATTTACTGATCTTAAATCTCGAAGTAAGCCTGGCAAACTTGATAATTACCGGGGATTTGACTCAATTCATCTTTATTCGTCATGAAAAAGTTCAAGATTTTATACGCCTGTTTCCTTTTCCCTCTTTTTTCCCAAGGTCAACAAGAAAAATATAGCCAAGATGTAACTTCTATAGATGCTATTATACACGCTATTTACGATGTTATTTCCGGGCCGGCAGACCAGCCCCGGGATTGGGAGCGTTTCCGGTTCCTGTTCGCCGAAGACGCGAAACTCATCCCTACAAAAAAGCAAGATAACGGCCAAGTGACTTATCGTTATTGGTCGCCTGGGGATTATGTAAAAATGTTTACCGCTAATCGTACCGCTTTTTTCGAACGCGAGCTAAACCGGGTCACAGAAGAGTATGGCAATATCGTTCATGTATTTAGTACTTACGAAACCAAAACTGACCCGGGAGGCCCGGTGACCAATCGCGGGATCAATAGCTTCCAATTGCTAAAAGATGATGACAGGTACTACATTATGACGATTTTTTGGAGCGCTGAAAGCGATGGGTTTGAGCTGCCCGGGAAGTACCTGCAAAAAAACTAATGCAACGGTTACGCTTGACCCATGCCGGAGCGTTTCCGCTGATACCCGGGCAGCTACGCCTTAGTTTGCGTCTAACAAAGCGGCAGACCGTACCAATTCCATGAACTCTTGCCGGTCCCTGTCTGCCGTCGAGGATGAATGTTGGGCCATCTCAATCACATCGGCATAGGTTAAATCACCACTAAAACGTGACGCCCGCAATAACATCCCAAAACCCGCGGCAGCCGATGCAAAACGCAGATTGTCCGAGCTTTGAATAAAATCACTCGGCTCCTTGGTCAGCACATCGGTGATGAGAATGCTGTTATCGTCGTCTAACGGTTTGTACCTGAGTTTAAGGCTCATCCATTCGTTGGCATTAGCCGGTTCACGAGCTACTACTCGCTGGTACCTTGCAGGATCATGCTTAGGCACTTCCAGGTCACCGGCCGCGGGCACTACTTCGTAAAGAGCGGTCACGGAATGACCCGCACCAAGCTCGCCGGCATCCTTACGATCATTATTGAAATCTTCACTAGCCATTACCCTGTTTTCATACCCCAACAGGCGATAAGCTTTGACCTTTGCAGGGTTGAATTCGACCTGCACCTTAACGTCCCGCGCTATGGTGAAAAGATTGGCACGCATTTCCCTGGCAAATACCTTTTCCGCCTCCCGGATGCCATCGATGTAAAAATAGTTCCCGTTGCCTGCATTGCTGATCTGCTCCATCCGTCCGTCTTTGTAATTGCCCATACCGAAACCACAAATGGTCAGGTAGGTCCCTTTTTGACGTTCTTTTTCTATCATCCTTACCAATTCACTGGAAGAGGAAACCCCGACGTTAAAGTCGCCATCCGTAGCCAAGATCACCCGGTTATTGCCTCCTGCTATAAACCCTTGCTGGTTTACTTGGTAAGCCAGCCGTATTCCTTCACCTCCGGCAGTAGACCCACCGGCAGTAAGCTGGCTCAAGCCATTTTTTATTTCCCCTTTCTGCATCACCGGGGTAGAAGGTAGTACTAACCCGGCGGCACCGGCATATACAACGATGGATACCCTGTCTTTTTCACCTAATTGATCTAAAAGCAGTTTGATCGATTTTTTGACCAAAGGAAGCTTTGCCGGGGAATCCATAGAACCGGAAACATCGATCAAAAACGTAAGATTGCTGGGGGGCAGGTTTTCATAATCCGGTTTTTGGCCCTGGATACCGATATGAACCAGCATATTTCCTGTATTCCACGGGCATTCAGCCATTTCGGTGATCACTGCAAAAGGCCGCTCACCAGCCGGGGCAGGGTATTGGTAGTCAAAATAGTTGATAAGTTCCTCGATTCGAACGGCATCTCTTGGAGGGATCATATGATTACGCAGGTACCTCCTAACATTACTGTAGGAAGCGTTGTCCACATCAATAGAAAAGGTAGAGAATGGGTTTTGCCAAGTATCTTTAAATGTATTTTCAATAATCCTGTCGTATTCTTCCGTATTCAAGGAAGGTTCATACTCTATGTCCATATCTGCAGGAATTTCATAGCCTGGGGCACTCCCCGGGGCTAACGTCACCCGCTGCATGCTGCCTTGTTGGTTACATGACGTAGCGGCCAGGCAAAGTATTACCAATACAATCGTGTATATGATATACAAGCCGGTGTGTATCGAATTCTTAGGATGATGTCTTCTCATGACCATTAAGTTTTCATTTAACATAGGATTTGATATTTTCAGGTAAGCGAAACTTAGCAGGAGAATAATGGATCGTAAAAAATATTGGCTGTAATGCATTCGTAAAATGATTTACAAGAGATTTGCAAAGCATATTATCCCAGGATACTTTACTTGCCGGTAAGATCATGGCCGATACTGACCTAAAATATTTCCAGCTTCTTAAAAAGGACATTGCCACTACCCTCCGTGAATCCTTCCCGGAAGTCAATGAGCAAATTGAGTTGTGGAAGGGAGTAGAGATCAGCCAGTTGCAAGAGGATTTGGTGAGCAAAGTGGGAGGAAGAGTAAGCGAAAAGTGGTTTTATACACATATCAAGTCAAACAAGGAAAGTATCCCGAGGATTGATGTCCTGGACCTGCTTAGCCAATATGTAGGATACAGCGGCTGGGCTGGCTATAAACTCTCCAAAACTTCGCGCCCCGGCGGGGGGGCCTTGCGCAAAAAACGCCTGGCATGGCTGCTTTTTTTGAGTCTCTTTATTATGATCCTAGTAGCTGTCAACTCCTCGATATTTACGGCAAGTTCCTACCAATTCTGCTTTGTAGACGCCTACAGCAAAAGGCCTATCCCTCCTAAAGACCTGGAGGTGATCATGCTCCACGAACAGGAATCTCCGTATGCTGCTCATATCAGCGAGGAGGGATGCTTACCTATGCGAAAAACGGTGGGTTCGGTGAAGTTTGTGATAAGATCACCTTACTATAAAACCGATACCATTGCAAGAATTTTGAACAAGAGATCAGACTACGAAAACATACTCCTGACCCCGGATGATTACGCTTTAATGATCCGCATCTTTTCACATTCTAACGTGGACGATTGGAACAGGAGACGGTCACAATTGGAAGAAATGATGGCCGATCATGCGAAGATCTTCCAGGTTATGGATGAAAGTAATCTACCTATGGAGATCTACAACAAAGAGGAGTTTATCAACAAGCTCACCATGCCGATCAAAAGCCTTCGGAACATCGAGGTTTTAGAAACTACTTATGAAAAGGACAAGATCGTGTCCTTAAGATTTGTCCAGGTCAAAGATGGATCCTATGATTAAAATAATAAAAAGCGTCATTTTCTCATGGCTGGCGGTGCTAATGGCTTGCTGCGCCACGGCAAATCGTGAAGACGTATCCCTACCTGCTGAATTACCAATGGGCAAGACCACCTCGCCGGGGGTGTTGGAAAAACAGGTATTCGCACCCTTACTGGACGCCGGGGTTTTAAGAGCCTACGAGTCAAAGGCCCTGTCAAAACTTGAGGATTATTACGAGTACTTACATGTCATCTCCAACCCCAGCTACGATACCACTTTCAGAAGACAAGCCATCACGCAAGCCTTAGCTTTGTTTACCAATGATTCCAGTACTCCTTACACGGGCTTAGAAAGTTCAGTGCTTTTAATGCCTGTTTTTTTAGAGGAACTTTACCGGGGCAAATGGGGAGAGGTTACCTATGAAATAAGTCAAGCTGCCTTGCGCCAGCCTTTGGAGATCTCCAGCGATACTACGTACCGGGGGCAGATCACCTATTTAGTCGTGCTCAATGACCAAGGCCAGCACAGGGAACGTGTTCTACAAAACATCGTGGTCAAAAAAGTGACTACTGACTTTGGGGCCGAAGTGCAGGAAGTGTGGAAGGTCTTTTTGGGGAATTAAAACAGTTAAGATCACTCTTTGAGCTTTTTCCCCAGTTCCTCCAGTAGGTCCCCGAGCTTTTGCCGGCTGGTTTTCGCCTCGTCCAAGGCGCTGAGCTCACTCTGCAGATCGCTAACGGCATGATCAATATCCCGTTTCATTTGTTTGATCTCTTCTTCGATATCCTTTTTGGCGGCTGCCAGCTGGCTTTCTAAGTCATCGCGATGCTTTTGAACCAGCTCCCGCATCTTCTTGAACTCATAGTCGTACTCTTTGATGTTCTCACCAAAAATGATCTCCTTGATCGCTTGTAGCTTACTTTCAGGAACATTTTCTTCGTTCTTCTTTGATTGGCTCATCTAATTATTCAATAAAATTTTCAATGTTCTTTCGTTCAATATCCCGGATGGGAAAAGGTCGTGTTTCTGCTGGAAGTCACGCAGCGCTGTTTCCGTCTCTTGGCCGAAATTCCCATCTTTCGGGATATCATATCCCATGGCAATGAGTATTTTTTGCATTTCCCATACTTCATCGCTCACCATACCGGGCTTAAGCCCTATAAAGTTTGCATTAGCGATGTATTTGTAATCTTTCGGTGGTATGCCATGCTCTTGGATATAGGCTACGGCCCTATTATCATACCCTTGGCTTTTGAGCTTTGCCGAATAGACCAGCAGATCCTCGAGGCGCTGGGTAGTGGCCACAAGCCTGCCATACGCCTCAGCCAGGTCCTGTGCAGCTCGCGTATCCGCTGGAAATAGCACATCTATTTCTTCATTGTACCAGGCGGAACGGGCAAACTGCCCGATCTTATAACAGTTTTCATAGTACTGTTGTACGACCATGGGATCATAGAAATTGACATCAATACTATCATTGATCATGAAGTCATAAGAAGAAGGTGGATTAAAACGTTGGTGGCTTTTGTATTGAAAATAAGCTATGACAACTAAGCTGGCAGCGATCAATATCAAAGCAAGTCTCTTCATAAGCCTATCCACGTTGAGTTTGCCGAAAATAATAATAATCTCTTAAAAAAATGAACTTTCGACCGTGAAACCCTGGTACCCAAGCCTATAAATACATCGAGAAGGTAGAGGTACTCACCGGGCAGATCCACGTACTGGACGAGTATACCCATCGCTTGAAAAACAATTGCGTATTCTTGAATAACTAAACCATTACATCATGATACACTCACTAAGCCACGAAATAAAAATGTTTTTTGACAAAAAGAAGAAGGTATTAGAAGCCGTTAAAAATTACTATAGCGGCAGGCTAAACCATTTCCCTTATACCTACGCAGATATCAAGGAGACAAAAAGCTGGTTGCTCACCGCTGGAAATATCAGCCAGAAAGATCTATTTCTTGAACGACTTACCATATTAGAAGCGATGACACTTCGTAACGGCGATTCATGAATCGCCATTACGGTTTTGTTCAATTAGGTTTTGTAAGAAGTCTATTTGCTGGACGCCGCTGGCCCTCCACTGGACCCGGCCGTTTTTATACAAAATGAGCGTAGGCACACCTCGTACCTGTAGCTGGGTAGCGAGCTGTGGGTTTTTATCTACGTCAATTTTAATAATGGACGCCTTATCCCCAACCCGTTCCTTTAGCTGACGTAGCATGGGCTCCATCATTTTACAAGGTCCACACCAAGTGGCAAAAAAGTCTACCAATACGGGTTTATCTTTATTTATAATTTCGCTGAACTTCGCCATAAGATCTTTTTTAGTAGGCGGCTCAAAATCCTTACCAGGTCAAGTAATGCGCCAGGATGTCAGCTTGGCGCCCTTCTAATCTTTAAAAAGTTGTACTTTTAGTGCCGTTATGACCGAATGGTATATCCCTGTTACCTTACTACCGGGTGTGGGCCTATTGATCATGTCCACTACCAACCTCTTGAATGCGATAAGCACGGAATTGTCGACGCTTATTCGTGAAGGGCACCCTAATATGGACAACATAATTGAGCGGAAGATCGCCCAGGTAAGGTTACTCAATTTGGCCTTATCGAGTCTTTACATTAGTTCTGCCTCGTATGTCTTAGCCGGGTTGATCGGCGCTTTATTATCTTCTAACCCCAGTATATTTGAGCAAGTTCAATTTGCATTGCTCTTGGTCGGGACTTTGGCCGTTTTGATTGGGTTGGTACTTTTAACTTTATTTTCGTACCATTCTGTTTCCATAAAACGAGAACAGTTCAAACGGCGATGGATGGATACCAATAAAAAAGCCTCAAACACGTTGAGGCGACAGGATCCGAAAAGATTGAGAAACCCGGGTTAAAGAACCATCACGGAGTTTTCTTCCTGCGAAATACCGTTGCTTACGTACTTGTCAGCTTTCCAATCGTTTTCCCATAACTTGTCGTCAATGAGGTAGCGAAACTGGTATTCCTGCTCAGGAGCAAGTTCTAAAGAAGTCTTGAAAGAACCATCTTTCTGCTTGGTCATCGTGATGCCTTGTGTCCAGTCGGTAAAATCTCCAACCAACTCAACTTTTTTAGCATCTTTCACCGCCGATTTCGGTAAACTTAATGTAACTTTTACATTAGGTTTAGTTTTGAAGTATTGTTTCTTGATAGCCATTACTATGTGTTTTTACCTGGTATCCAACACAAAAGAATTAAACAACCTTGATTTTTAGAAGTTTTTTCTTAAAAAATTATGCATTCGTTTGCGGAACTCCTTGGTTTCAAAACGTTTGCACTATCCTTGTTGTTCAATCTTCTTTGAACAACGTTTGAAAGCAAAAAAAGTATACAGATGAAAAAAATTTTGTGGGGTGGCCTAATCGTTATTTTACTAGCGGCGGTGATCGGCTACTGGAGGGTCAATGAAACTCGTCCCAGTGGGGTCGCCGGGTCAAAAGCGGAAAAGCTAGCCGATAAAATGCTGGCGGCAGTCAATTATGCGGGTTGGGATACGCTCACTGCTGTAAAATGGACCTTCAGAGGTCAGCATCATTACATTTGGGATAAAAAAAGGAATTTCGTGGAGGTACGATGGGACGAAAACCGTGTGCTTTTAGACCCTTCTTCCCTAAAAGGTCTTGCCTATACGGCAGGTGAGCTTTTAGGAAAATCCCGGGGTACTGAACTTGTCAACACGGCTTGGGAATATTTTGCTAACGACTCTTTCTGGCTGGCCGCGCCTTTCAAGGCCCGCGATCCCGGCACCCGGCGCAGTGTGGTCACAGGCGAATACGGGGAGGCATTATTTGTCGAATATACATCAGGCGGCGTTACACCCGGTGATGGCTACTTGTGGATACTGGACGATGACGGTCTGCCCATACGCTGGAAAATGTGGGTAAAGATCATTCCCATAGGAGGCATGGAGTTTACCTGGGAGTCGTGGAGCGAGTATACGAACCAAGTAAAGTTATCGTCAAAACGCCAGGGCATCCTTCCCTTGGAGATTACAGGCATAGAAACTTCAAACCAATTGGAAGATTTGCATCCAGGAGAAGACCCTTTTAAAGCGCTTGAAGCTGAACTAAAAAAAGAGTAGGGCGTTATCATTGCTGTTGTCTAATGTTACAGGCGCTACTAGTAACTAATTCTAGTTTGTCACATTCAATTATTTAAAGACAGGGATTTAACGATAAGGAAGCCCGTTGGATATCCTTATCAAAAACGAAAAGAACCTTTTTTATCGTCATTCCTGCCAGCCTTGCAGGGAGCAATGCGCGAGAGCAGGAATCTGCTGTGTCGTTGAACGTGAACCTTTTTTGGTGTACTGGTTTTCGTTTCACGACTTCGCAGATTCCTTGTCACGCCTAGCCCAACACACAGGCTGCAAGGAATGACGAGGTTAGAGAGTAAGGAATGACGTTCTTAGGTATAGGTTTTGGATGGATTTAGAATAGGAGGTTGATCACCCATCCTTTGCAACTCGCTGGCACTAGGGTTAAAATTACAAACCTCGAGTATCAATTATTAAACTTGGCAAAGTAGTCCTAGTGATAAGTTAAGCCTCAAATGACGTACCAGGTACGGAACGAGTAGGTTTGAGGTATTGGAAGGTTCTCGATCAGTCGGCAATCGGCAAAGGGCAGTTGGCAAAAAAATAGGGGGTTGCAGATTGGACATTGCCAACTGCCGACTTTAAGAGCGGGATTGGTAAAAATAGCTAACCGTCCAATTATACTTTAACTTAACACTAGTATTAAGTTAAACCTCAAATGACGTGTCGGGCAGAGGATGAGTAGGTTTGAGGTATTGTGAGGTTCTCGATCAGTCGGCAATAGGCAAAGGGCAGTAGGCAAAAAAATAGGGTTGGCTATTGCCAACTGCCGACTTTAAGAACGAGGCTGGAAAAAATAGCTAACCGTCATAATTTAATTTAACCTAACACTAATTTATCGTATGAGCAAAGAGCGCGTACTTCTATTGATCTTAGCCGCAGCGCTTTTCACCCACATCATGGATTTTATGATCATCATGCCTTTGGGATCTCAATTCATGCGCCTATTCGACATTACCCCACAACAATTTAGTTTTTTGGTATCCTCTTATACATTTTCAGCAGGCGCTTCGGGGTTCATCGCTGCATTTTTTATCGACCGGTATGATCGTAAGGTCAGCCTCGTATTTATATACATTGGGTTTACCATCGGTACCTTAGCGTGTGCCTTCGCCCCCAGCTACCCGGTACTGCTGGTAACACGTTCTATAGCCGGCGCCTTCGGAGGTGTACTGGGTGCCTTGATCTTATCCATTGTAAGTGACGCTATCCCGTTGGAAAGACGGGCAGCGGGGATAGGTTTTGTAATGGCAGCATTTTCAGTGGCTTCCGTTTTTGGCGTACCTTTTGGCCTGTACATCGCCCACCTTTTCAGTTGGCATGCCCCGTTTTTGTTCTTAGGGTCACTGGGTGTTGTGATCAATGGACTCATTTTTTTGTTCATTCCCTCTTTGAAGGTCCACCTACAGGGTGCTACACAGCATAAAAAACCAATCGATATCCTTAAAAGTGTATTCGGAGATAGAAACCCGCTTATGGGCCTCGTATTCACTTCTGTGCTGATGTTCGCCCATTTTTCGATCATACCGTTCATCGCGCCATATATGGTGGGTAACGTGGGTTTTTCTGAAGAAGAACTGACTTATATTTATTTAGTCGGGGGTGGACTCACCATTTTTACCTCACCTTGGGTGGGTCGCCTGGCAGACCGGCATGGACGATTGGAAGTATTTACCGTATTCGGCATATTGGTGATGATCCCCATATTTTTGATCACACACCTCTCCCCTGTCCCTTTGTGGCAGGCACTAGCGCTAAGCGGTATGTTTTTCATTTTAGCCAATGGCCGTATCGTCCCATCCACCACTATGGTCACTTCTGTGATTTCACCCGGCAGCCGGGGGAGTTTCATGAGCATACGTTCATCTATTCAACAGATCTCTTCCGGCTTGGCTGCATTAATGGCTGGGTTCATCATCACGGAGAAGGCCCCCGGCACAACTGCCACGGACGTAAAGATCCTGGACCATTACGATATCGTAGGTTACATTGCTATTGCCTTTAGCGTGGTGGCCATCATCCTAGCCCGCCAACTCAAAGTAGCCAAAGGTGCATAGCTATTTCGAAGAAAGGTATTGCGATAAGACTACGAAAAACCCGATTAAAACCATTACCTCTTTGGATTTGGTGCTTGGCGATTGGGCACTGACTTCTGCTAACTGCTCTTTAAGGCCTGGTTTGTCATCGTAGGAAGTATCCAGCACTTTTGACCAGCAAAAGGCAGAAAAAGCGATCATTAAAACCGCGAAGATCACCGGAAGGTAGTTCGTTATCTTGGTTGTACAATAGTTCCACATGTTTTGATCAAGCTAACTATACTATGAGACTGGTTTTTCCATTCATTTGTTACAGCTAAAAGAAAAATTAGGAGTAATTTTTCCCTTAGCTTAAGTCATTCCTCGAAATGTAACTGTTCAAAGTAAAATGATCCGGGAAGATTTACCCGGGTTTTCCAGTGGGGGGAAACAGGTTACTCCCCGGCGTGCGGTCGGTCAGTATTTGCTGTAGCGGCCAATTCCGCCACCTTTTTCAAGTTAATGGGGCGTCTCACCCGACCATCAGCACTTTTCCACACACCATTGATCTCCTTGGCAAAGCTATTTTCATCGGATATAAAATAAGCTTCTATGGAAGCAACATATTCATTGCTTTCACTGTAGACCAACACACCCATCGCGTCATTATCCGGCGACAGGCGACCATTGAATAAAAACCAATCACCGGTTTTTTCCACGATGTAAGAACCGGATACTTCCGGCTCATCCATTTGTAAGTTAAACTCCACCTCTCCCGCCTTTCCAAGTGTGCCGCTGTAATAAAAAAGGCTGTTTTTAGATCCTATCTCCTCAACCTGGGCACTTACATATTTTGACAAAGAGACAAGCAGAACCAACGCAAGGTACTTAAAATACTTGTTCATTTGTTTAGATTGTAATGTACTAAATTAACATAATTAACTTTAAATCAAAATAACGTTGATCGTCGGTTTGTTAAATAATAAACGGCCCGTGTAAGAAAGTGGGGGTTAGTAATACAATTATAGTAGGTGAACTTTTTAAATGGCGGAAATCTCTACTTCTGAATTCTTGGATTTGATCGATCAACACCAGAACCTGGTCCACAAGGTATGCCGTATTTATACGAATAATAAGGAGGATCATAGCGATTTATTCCAAGAGATCCTTTTACAATTATGGAAAGCTTATCCCCGGTTTAAAGGCAACGCTAAGTTAACGACTTGGATGTACCGCGTAGCCTTGTATACGGCCATGTCAGATTTTAAGAAACGTAGTAAGAAAAATGAAGCCATGAATTCACTGCAAGGAAGTGTAGAACGAAATGCCGCCGAATCATACTTTGAAATGGAATACCTGTACACTGTGATCAATAGGTTGAATGCCTCTGACAGGGCATTGCTGGCGCTCTACCTGGACGAGCTGTCTTACCAACAGATTTCGGAGATCCTAGGGATCAGCGAGTCCAACGTGGGGGTACGCTTGAACAGGATCAAGAAAAGACTTAAAAATATGATGACCGCATAAACCTATGGAAATTCAAGAACTAAAAGATCAATTCAACAAGGCCAGCGTTCACTACAGCAGGCAAGAACTGAATGATATCTTCGAGGTACGCATGAAAAGTACCGTGGACCAGGTAAATAAAAAAATGCTTTGGGATGCAGTATTAATGCTAGTAGTGGCGGGTGGACTGATCATGGCTACTTTTTTGATCGGCTTAAAACAACGCTACTGGGTAAGTGGTGAGATCTTGGTGGTCTCTTTACTTTTGTTATTGCACTACCGGATCAAGTATTACTTGTTGAACCGTTTTGATTTCGAAGGCAACGTAATGCAAGCTTTGATGCGCTGTAAAAAGCGCCTGCTTTTCTACATGAAGGTATACTGGGGCGTGGTCCCGTCAAGTATAGGGATATTATACCTGAGTATACAAACGGGACTAGTGGGATACCCGGCAATGGACGATCCCGGGTCTATCCTACGGTTCTCACTGGTATTCCCCATCGTATGGGTTTTGTTCGTCATCACTAAAAAGCTTACCCAGTTCCTATACGGAGAGGATATCACCCACTTGAACGGGCTGATCAAGGAGATGGAGTTCTTACAGGATCATTGACCCCTCCTACCCCATAAGGAAAGCCAGGAACATGGAAAGTTCTCTGCCATAGCCTACCTCACTTGACTTTTTACACGGACCAGTAGGAAGTTTAATTAATACGATCATAGCCATATATATTTTCAAGCCATCATTAAAATTAAAGTGGCGTATGGAGTGGGGACATCCAGGAACAGCGCGGCACATTTGAGGCATGTGCGTAAGCGGCACATAGGGGCTGGATAGCACGTTCGAGGGGGAATTGGACTTGGTTGCTGGGTCCTTTTTTTTGTTTCGTTTTCTTTCCCCGAGAGGATGCCTATGGCATGGGCGCGCAAAAGAAAATGAAAACTGGGCTTAGAACCTCGAAATTCCGATTAAACTGCTCATTGAGAGGCTGGCATTACCCGAAACATCTTAAAAAAATAGCCTAACTTGCCAAAATTGAGCGTTCTACGATCAAAGGTAATTTTCAAAGACACTCTTTTATAAGATCATGGTCACAAACAAGAACTCCCGGATTACAAATCCTATGGCCTCGATAAGTACACATTACTTTGCGCTAAATACGCACTAGGCTAGTTGATGTATTTTCCGCTTCAAAAAGAAACAAATCCAAAATACGGCTGTTGAAATCAAAACGACCACAACATGAAAGCCATTGTTATAGGATCAGGCGTAGCCGGATTGTCTTCCGCTATACGATTATGTCATAAAAGATATGAGGTAGAAGTATTTGAAAGCAATGCTTACCCTGGCGGCAAGCTCACCGAGATAGAACAGGACGGTTTCCGGTTCGATGCCGGCCCCTCCCTTTTCACTATGCCTACTTTAGTCGACGACGTGTTCACCTCCGTAGGTGAAGACCCCCGGGAGTTTTACAGTTACAAAGCGTTAGATGTGGTATGTCATTATTTTTACCCGGACGGCACCGCCCTCAAATCCTACCCGGACCTGCATAAGTTTGCACAGGAGGTGAAAGAGAAACTCGATGTAAATGACACCATCTTGACGCGTTTTTTACAAAAAAGCGAAAAGATGTATAACAAGGCCGGGACTATTTTTCTCAACAATTCGTTGCACAAGGCAGGGACTTGGCTGAAAAAAGACGTACTTATAGCGCTAGCGGAAATTTACAAATACGATATTTTCAAAAGTATGCATGCCGCTAATGAAGCGCAGCTAAAGCACCCTAAACTCGTGCAATTGTTTGACCGTTTCGCCACCTATAATGGCAGCAATCCTTACAAGGCCCCTGGCATTTTAAATTCGATTCCCCACCTGGAGCATAACTTAGGCACTTATTTCCCACAAGGAGGTATGCATACGATCACGCAATCTCTCTACAAATTGGCCCTTAAGAAAGGAGTCACGTTCCACTTCAATACCCGTGTAAATACCATACTCACAGAAAAAGATAAAGTAACAGGTGTGGCCACCAGCGCAGGACAGGTGCATGCTGACCTGGTGGTATCCAATATGGATGTTTATCATACCTATCACAGGCTATTGCCACAAGTAAAAACCCCAAAACGGGTCAATACCCAGGAGAGGTCAAGTTCTGGATTGATCTTTTATTGGGGTATTCAAGGAGCGTTTAACTCGCTGGGTCTGCATAACATCTTTTTCAGCGATAATTATAAGGTGGAGTTTGATCACCTTTTCAATAAAAAAACGATTTACGAAGACCCTACGGTTTACGTTAACATTACTTCGAAGCTGAACGCGGAAGATGCTCCCCAAGGGCATGAAAACTGGTTTGTTATGGTGAATGCACCGAGTAATGAAGGACAGGATTGGGATACTATGATCCGGAATACCCGGGAGGCTATTCTTACAAAACTATCCCGGTCATTGGGTAGGGACATCCGCCACCTTGTAGTGACCGAAGCAGTGCTGGACCCGGTGAAACTCGAACAGCGAACTTCATCATTCAAAGGATCGCTTTACGGCACGAGTTCCAACAGTAAATTTGCTGCTTTTTTAAGGCATCCAAATTTTTCCAGCCGCATCAAGGGGTTATACTTCTGCGGGGGTAGTGTGCACCCGGGAGGGGGTATTCCTTTATGCCTGTTATCCGCCAAGATCGTCAGTGATTTGGTCCCAGCAGCCGTAACAGGGCACTGATGGACCCGGTCACTGGTCCAGCCACTGTTTAAACTCTTGTACTCGCTCACGGCTTACGATCACCTCTTGGTCCTGGGCATACTCGAGTACTATTTTTAGCCGGCTGTTAGAATAGCTGATGATATCTTTCACCGCGGCCAAGGAGATGATATACTGCCGATTCACTTGGAAAAACAGCCGGGGGTCCAGCATGGTTTTCAGTTGCTGCATGGGGTAGTCCAATAGGTAATTCTTGCCTTCCTTGGTGGTACAAAAGCTTGCCTTCTCACGGCTAAAAAAGTAGTAGATCTCCTCCACACCTATAGATTTAATATGCTCTCCTATTTTTACAATGAAACGATTCTTATACTCCTTGGTAAGCATTTGCATGGCATTCATCACCTGCTCTATACTATTAAAAGGAAGGGCAGGACTGCTACTCCTTGTGAGCCCATTAAGCTTATCAAAAGCCCCTGCTAAGTCTTCATCATCTATAGGTTTGAGCAAATAATCGATGCTATTCACCTTAAAGGCTTTCAGGGCATACTCGTCATAAGCCGTGGTAAAAATAATAGGAGCCGTGATCTTGACGTGTTCAAATATTTCAAAGCTCAGCCCATCCGCCAGCTGGATGTCCATGAAGACCAGGTCCGGTTGCGCATGGGATTCGAACCATTGCAGGGTTTGTTTCACGCTATCGGCCTTACCTGCAACCTCTATGGATGCGTCATACTTTGAGATCAACTGTTCAAGCCGTTTTGCCGCGGGTTTTTCATCTTCGATGATCAGTACTTTCATAATTTTTGTATAGTGGCCATACTTTGTCAAATTTAGGCCTGGTGATAAAGTTCGCTAATCCTTGTTAGAAAATATGAAATCGGAAATTGGGGAGGTGTAATGTTTTAACTCACCCATCTCGACTTCAACAATCATTAATCTTCAAATCATTCAATCCATCAAGTTCACTCCTTAGCTAAGTTTTCCATACACCACTGTTTTCCTGGTTTTAATATTTAATCCAGTCTCTTGACCTGGCAAATTAGGACTGTTAAGTTTGAATTGACGTAGAGCATACATAATGAACTACGTTTGCCGTGTTGGGAAGCGCTCGATCTGTAGGCAGCGCAGTATTTTGACGATTGCCGATTGCCTTTTACCGACTGCCGACTTTTAGAATGAGACCGGGAAAATAGTTTAACCATTATGCTTGGTTTAGCTTACTACTTAGGTCTTTAAAGTTTGAGCAATGGCAGCTTTACTATGAACAGATCGTTCTCCTCGATTACCTCTACGGCTACTTCCGAGAGCAGGCTATATCTTGATCTTATATTTTCCAGCCCTACCCCTGATGACTCTTCGGCCAGGATATTTTTCTTCTTCAGGGTGTTTTCTACCACCAGCAGGTCTTCCTGTTGGAATATACGGATCGTCAAGGGGGCATCGGCTGAGATCACATTATGTTTAATGGCATTTTCTACCAGCATTTGTATCCCTAGCGGGATGACCCCGGCTTTTTTATTGATCTCTTCGTCTAGCTTGAAAACCAAGCTATCTTCATGACGGATCTGTTGAAGAAAAATGTAAGACCGCACAAACCGCAACTCCTCATCCATCGGTACCACTTCTTTTTCTCGTGTTTCGAGAACATACCGGTACACCTCTGATAATTTTTTGATGAACTTAGCCGACAGGTCCGCATCTTCATAGACCAAATTTGTGAGCGTATTCAGGCTATTGAAAAGGAAATGGGGGTTAACTTGATTCTTTAAGGACTCATATTTTGCTACAATAGCTTCCTTTTTTATTTTTTCACTTTCTATGGCCAAGGCTCTCCAGGAGAGCAAGAATGTGCGGCTGTTACCGATGAGGGTGGCCACTAGCGAGATGCCTAAAGATAGAAGTATGGTGAATGAAATACTGCCCATCTGTATCCCTAGGAGGGCGCCCAGCACCTTAACAAGCAGTATCACTGCCACTACAGTAAATACAGAATGAGCGAAAAGACTGGCTATCAGGCGTTTTACGGGTTCTTTCAGCCATTCAATATAGAGACCTAACAAGTGGTTTACAAAGCTATTTCCTTTCGCCAACACGATCCAAAAAGACGATGATACCAGTATGGCATATTTTAAATGATGAGTATTATCCCACCAACAGTCCGGGCAGGTGATCAAGCTGAACGGCACCCCTATTAGCGCTAAAATAAAGATGCTTTTTAGCTCATAAAGCCAACGTGACCTTTTGGAAAGTGTGGATGACTTAGGCGATTTGATAAATAACAAGTTTAACGTGTACACTTAGTAACTAGGCTCGAATTTGTTAAATATTCACTACAAAAGAAAAAATATCCCATGCTACTGGCTCGCAACGGTTTTGGAGGACTTGGATTTCCTGCGGTAGCTGGCGCTCCAATAAAAGATCAACGGTATACCAATGGCAGAAGGCCAGCTCCATTGCAGCCATTCGGGAATAAAATTCATAAATTGGCTGGAAAAGGCCGTTACGGTAGCAATAAACCCTCCCACCATTCCTCCCAGGTGCTGGTACAGCCAAGCCTGGGGGGCATGTGGCTTTAGAAAAAGCAACAGGTTATCTACAGAAAGAAATACCCCAAAAAGGCCAAACCCCATAGCTAAAAAAGCGACCCCTAAAGCATCACTTTTTACCGCGAGGAAAAACCCCCAGGTAATAAATGACAGGTTAAAAGTAACATTCAAGACCAGTGCCCCCCAATCATACCATTTCACGGACTGGCCTCGGTGCAAATTCTTTAAAAATTTCCAGCGATAGCCGCTTAAAACAGAATAATAGCTAAACACCGCGATCATCAATAAAAACGGGGACCATTGCACGGTAGAAAGAAATAGGGCTGTAATGAAGATCACCGTCATGGCCCAGAAGAAAATTAAACCCCAGTTGCGATGCCCTTGGCCTCCCTTTTTTAATGCCATAGCAACAGGGGCGACAAATAGTGCTGTCACCCCGGCTACCACATGAAGGACCAATGAAATTTTTACGATCCACTGCATTAGTTCAATTTTATGGTCAAGACCATGTCACTCTCTACCTGCAATTTGGCATCTTCGTAGGCCGCAGGACCATAGGTGGCCGGGGGATTATTGGAAAACCCGTATCCTTCCACAGGGCCCATAGCTCCAAAGTCCAGTTCACCGTTCTTATTCTCGTCATGTAATACCGAAACCGCGTATTCTCCCTTAGGCAACCCTTCCAGCACAAATTGGCTTCCTTCAACAGCCTCTAAGTCAAAACTTACGGACTGGACTGATTCTTTGAGGTAGGTATCCTTTGAATTGAAAACATTCACCTTCAAAAGCCCGGTGTTTTCTAGGATACCTTCCACCTCTAAGGTAAGATCCACTTTATTTTGAGAAAATACGACCTGGGCAGCTACTAATAATCCGATGATAATGGTTAACTTTTTCATAATTCTTTTTTGTTTTTGGTTAATGCTTATTGACAATGCTAATATCGATCGCCCAGGCGGGATAGGAAAAATTGAGTTACCGAACTGTTGAATTCACCGGATGACTTGTAAAAATTAATGGAAATGCTGATTTTGACCGTATGGAAAAAGAGGGGGTAAAGGCTTTTTACGCCCGGGACAGGGCAAACTGGAGGAAATGGCTGGCAGAAAACCACGATACAGAAAAAAGTGTGTGGTTGGTCATTTACAAAAAAAGCAGTAATACCCCCAGTGTATATTATGATGCGGCGGTGGACGAAGCCCTGTGTTATGGCTGGATCGATAGCAAGCCCAACAAACGCGATGACGAAAGTTACTACCAGTTCTTTGCCAAGAGAAACCCGAAAAGCAATTGGAGTAAGGTCAACAAAGACAAGATCGCTCGATTGATGAAAGAGGGGCTTATGGCTGCCCCTGGGTTGGCCATGGTCCAATTGGCAAAAGAAACCGGTACTTGGACGGCGCTGGATGCCATTGAAAATTTAGAACTGCCTTTAGATCTCAAAGTGGCCTTCGAGTCCTACCCCTCTTCGCAAGAGAATTTTGAAAACTTTCCACGTTCCGTGAAAAGAGGCATCTTGGAATGGATCATAACGGCCAAGAGACCCGCAACACGTAAGAAACGAGTAACAGAGACCGCGGCCTTAGCGGCTAAAAACATTCGTGCTAACCAATACAGGAAGTAACACCGATGGGCTGGCATGGAGGAACCAACAGGCTACCTTACTCATAAACCACCTTGTTGATAAAAAAAACATTTCGCTCTACCTCCACTCCTCGCACCTGTACATTTTTCACTAATTGGGTGCCATAGGTAAAAAATACGTTGTCATACCACTTTTCCAGCCCTAGCACGTTTGTGGCATCTCCTGTTACCTGGTCTGTATCATATTTAAGCTTGATATCCAGTAACTCTTTTCCTTCCAAAACCTCATCACCATGAATGATCTTAGAGCGTATTTGGTTATCAAAAACATATAAAAGCGCCACATTGCTCCCGCTGGTAGCAGCATGAACAAACTGCTCTAGCTCAAAAGAGAGCACGTCATTGATCTCAAAACTATTGTCCCATAGCAAGTTGCCGCTTTTATCAAATCCCATAACCACTGCATGGGTATACCGGTACCCGTCAAAAACCAAGCTGTTAGAAAATAACCCGCGGTTTACGGTCCAGACAGGGTTAAAAAAACTCCCCGATGAAGACCCTGAAACGTTGCGATACTTTGGATAAAAAGCTTCTCCCAAAAGGATATATTGATCTCCGGATTCGACCAGGTTATGGACAAGTACCCGGTAGTTGAACTTGATCTTTTTTCCTTTGATCTTTCGGCGCTCTATACGATCGCGCACACGCTTCTCCCTCCGGGCTTTCATGTAGCTAAAAAAGTTCTTTAACTCGGCATAATTGTAAAATTTCATTTTTTGCTCACCAAACTGGTTCACATTAGCGACGAAAAGACCCCTGGAATACTCTGAATTAAACCGGCCATATACCCCTGCTACGATCTGGGCATTGCCTTCCATAAGCTGGGACCGTCCAAACAATAGGTTGTGGAACCGGTCAGTATCTAAGGTGATCTTTTTCACCATATTACCGGTCATGTCAAAGGTGTTGATAAAAATGGTGTTCTTTTTATCCAGCGTACGCCCGGTAAGGAGCACATCAAATGTGCCGTTGTCATTGATCCTCAATTCTATGATCGTAGACCGGTCATTAAAAAGCCCGGGTAATATCCGGGGTATTCGCTCTTCGAAATTATAAAAGATGACCACGGGACGGTAATTGAAATAACCGCCGATCAAAATGGCCTCTCCCGTGGCGTTAAAATCAAAATAAGTGAAGGGGATAAAGTTGCGTATGGGCAGGTTTTGGATATTCCCCAAGAGGTCAAAGGTCACCAGCGCCAGGTTCCGATCTTTCGCACTGAAATTATTAAAAAGTAGATAGGCCCTACCGTCTTTAAAGTAATGATCGATATATTCATAACTGGTGCCAATGGCCTGTGTTCTAACCCACTGTACATCAAATGAATCATCCAAACGCATTACTTGGATCACTTTGTTCCCTTCATTATCCCTCTCGAGTTCTTTAAAAAGAAACAGGCCATCTTTAGCGGCTGGGATCACGATATAGCTGTCATCCTCACGGGCCAAAGGGATCTCTACCCTGGCAGGTTGTGAAATTTGACTCCATGAAAAAAAAGGAACGCATAAAATCCCTATGATTACGTATATCGACTTACTCAAATACTAGCTTGTTTATAAATAAAACATTTCTCTTAGGCTCTACATCATGCCCTCCTTGGTGTTCTACCCGCTGGTAGCCCCAAATCAAAAATACCTCGTCGTACCAATGTATTGCACCCCCCATGCCGTCATAGGTATGTTTTATTTTATCCGTTTCATAGCGCAGAGAAAGCTCTTGCTCACCTTCTTCAATATCTTCATTTTGTTTTATGATCTTATACCTCACCTGTTCTTCATGTAAGTAAACCATATTGATCTTATTCCCAGATTCTCCGAGATGCACTACCTGCTCCAATGATAACGTTTCAATATCCTCAATAGAAAAGCTGTTGTCCCATTCTAGCCCACCTTTTCGGTTTAGTTCGATCACCACGGATTGGTGATACTCAAACCCATTGGCATTTTCGAGGTTCACCAAGCTGTTGGGTTGTTTGATGTAGCGCGAACTAGCCCGGTTATCAAAAGCAAAATTATTCATCGTATAAGGCATCCCGTAAAAATTGTTGATCATGGGCCGGTTAGAATAATCGAACCTGGGATGATACACTTCTGCTGTGAGCAAGTAGCCGTTCGAAGAGGGCTGCAGTTGGTTGAGCAGTAGCCTAGAGGAGAACTTATAGTCCTTACCTGCGCCAGCCCGCCTCTTCGCCTTTTCTTTGACGCGATTGGCGCGTGTAGGCCGCATGTAATCAAAAAAACGTTCAAACCCAGAGAAAGGATGGTATTTGATAATGTTATCCTGGCCTTCTGGCTTCACCACGACGAAATAGACCCCTTGGGAGTAGTTCGACTTAGAAGCCCCATAGGTACCGGCCAAAGAAATATTGCCGTTCACAAAGCCTGTGGATTTCGCGCTTAGCACACGTTTTTGATCGGGCATACGCACCTCACGTTCAAAAAGAATATCGGCACTGTAGCTATACATTCGGAGCCGTAAAAATACCCCGGCATAGTCCTTCTCCAGGGTGATCACGTTGAAGGTGTTATTATCATTGGCGCGCAGGTCTACAATATCACTTCTATCTTTGAAAAAACCGGGCACCACCTCCAGTTTATCTTCTCCTAATTTGTAAGACATCAGTGTAGGACTGTAACGCACATAGCCGCCCAAGATCAATTTATCATCCACAAGGGTAAGCCGGCTCAGCTCAAGTTCTATTTCATTGGAGATATTAAATCGCTCAACTTCACCGTCAAATACTCCTACCCGGATAAGCTGGTAGTTACTTTTGGCATACTCACCTTCCCTGAATAGCAGGTAAATGTGGTTATCCCTAACGTCATACGCCTTGATATTGAACTTGACGTCAAGTGTTATTTCCTTGTTCCATCTTTCTTGCAGGTCTGTATCCAGCGATACGAGGTGCCACACGTCTCCCTCACCTTTCCTGTATTCGTCTGTGTCACGAAGAATGACCACACCCTCTTTTCCGGAAGGGAGAACGGTGAAATAATCATCGGTATTTTCCTTCTCGAGTTCATACCGTTTTGGCTGGCTGGGCTGGGCTAAACCCTGCAAGCCGTAAACCATAAGCGCTATAAGAAGAAAACCTTTCATTAGCCTTGCCCCATACCTACGATGATATCAAATTCCTCTTTCTTGACTGGTTGTACGGAAAGGCGGGAATTATTCACCAATACCATATTCGCCAGCCGCTCATCGGATTTAACCTGTTCCAAGGTAACCGGGTGTTTGAACTGCTCTACGGGTTCGATATCTACCACTACCCATCTTTCATCGTCTGTAGTGGGATCTTGGTAATACTCCTTAATGATCTTGGCGAGTCCTATGACGGATTTTTCATGGACGCTATGATAGTAGAGGGCCAGGTCACCTGTTTTCATAGCTTTCATATTATTTCGCGCCTGGTAATTCCTGACACCGTCCCAATGTGTACGCTTGTCTTTTACCAAGTCATCCCAGGAATAGTTTCCCGGTTCCGTTTTCATCAGCCAATAGTTCATTTTAATAGGGTTAATCGGTAAATAGTTTCGTTTTTATAAATTTACACAAATAACGATCTTGTACCTTGAATTTAAAAGGATCGATACTTATGTGCAATAACCTTTGCCCCGTGGATAAAAGGAATTTAACCAATTTTTTATGACTTCACAAAAGATCTTGGTCCTTCGGTTTTCGTCCATCGGGGATATTGTACTGACCACACCGGTGGTACGAACTTTAAAGACTCAATTGGATAAGGCGGAGATCCATTATTGCACCAAGCCTCAATATAAAGAGATCGTTGAACATAATCCCTACATTGATAAGGTTCACACACTTGATAGAGCCCTTAGTGATGTTATACGTGATTTAAAAGCAGAGGGGTTTGATTATGTCATTGATCTGCATAAAAACCTTCGTACTGCGATCATCAAGGCACGGCTAGGGGTAAAAAGTTATGCCTTTGACAAGCTCAATTTCGAGAAGTGGCTTATAGTGAACCTAAAGATCAACAAACTGCCCAACCGGCACATTGTAGACCGGTACATGGATACCGTGGCGCCGCTGGGCGTAAAAATGGATACCTTGGGGCTGGATTATTTTATCCCGGGAAAAGATGAAGTTCCCCTAGATTGGCTGCCCGAAACACACCGGGATGAATTCGTGGCTTATGCCATTGGCGCGCAGCACAATACGAAAAAACTACCTCTAAAAAGGATGATCGAGCTATGCGACCGGATCAACAAGCCCGTGGTACTCTTAGGTGGACCGGGCGATAAGGCCACGGGGGATGAAATTGCCAGGTTCTTCGCAAAGTCGACGAAATCGGCACCCTATGAACAAGGGTTGTTAAAACTTAATAAGAAAACTTTGGTCTATAATGCCTGTGGAAAATATAACCTTAACCAATCCGCATCCATCATTAAAAAAGCCACACATTTGTTCACCCATGATACGGGATTGATGCACATAGGAGCCGCTTTCAAGAAACAGATCTTCTCGATCTGGGGCAACACCATCCCATCATTTGGAATGTATCCTTACCGCACCAAGTTCAGCATCTTCGAAAATAATAATTTGGATTGCAGGCCCTGCTCCAAGCTCGGCCATCAAAAATGTCCCAAGGGACACTTCAAATGTATGAATGAATCTGTATTTGATTTTTACCTACCTTGATTTTGGTTAATAGGCTACCCGGCTTTCCTTTATAGTACGATACGGGTATGCAATAATTCAATAACCAGGAGCACGGAACCGGGCAGTAAAAATCTTTTCTTGAAAACCTTTTCACACATAATTTATCTCTTTGTTTTTACGAGCTAAAGTGCTTATTTACAGGGAGAAACAATAAAGTCTGCACGTGAGATCAGCCCTGTCCGTTGTGGTGTTTTCTGTTACCCTTTTTACCCCCATGTATGGACAAAAATACTTGGGAGATAGCTGGAGTAATGTCAAAGCAAACGGAAGCGGCACATTGGCTTGTCTCTATCATGAATCACCAGGATTAATATATTATGAGGACGAAGAGGTAAAAGGGGTATGCGTTGATATCCTGGAAGATTTCACCAAGTACATCCGGCAAGAGTATTCCATAACGCTAAAACTTGCTTTCACACCTGCAAAAAAGGGAGTTTCTCATTTAATAGAACGTATTTGCGATACACCCAACCTGCTGGGGATTGCCAATGCTAACATCACGGACCAAGCTAAAATGAAATTGGCATTTTCGCCTTCTTACTTTGCCAACCCCATGGTGCTTTTAACAGGTAAGGCCGCTCCTTCCTTGAACTCCTTGGCAGAGATCACGCTGAAATTCGAAGGGTATACGGCGGTGGTGGTACGAGGCAGCTCCCAGCAAGAATTTATAAATCGAAGTGTGGAATTATACTATCCTATGGTAAACATTGAATACCAACCGAATGGAGAGGCAGTATTGGAAAGGATCGTTACCACCCCGAATACTTTTACAATTATCGATTTCATCGAGTTTTTCAAGTCGATCAAAAAAAGGTTACCCGTAAAACGTCATGACGTGGTTTTAGTCGGACCGGTCGAACAACTAGGTTTTATGATGCAGAAAGGTTCTGACTGGCAGCCCCTGTGGAATGAATTTCTCACCAAAGAATACAAGAAAAGTGTGCGCTACAAAAAGATAGTAGCCAGCCACCTGGGCAATTCATTCTTAAACTTGGTAGAGTGATCCAGGGCTCCTATTAATATGCTCTTACCAGCTTCCCTTCCATATAATTTACGAAAGAACGGTTGGTCACATTCATTCCTCCCAGGGTAGGAAAATCACCGGTAAAGTACCAATCTCCCAAATGATCGGGACAGGCCTTATGCAGGTTATCCACGGTTTGGTATATGATCTCAAGCTCCGCCTTCATATCACTGGGTTTTACGATCTCGGCAATTTTAGAGGAGATCTCATCATCTGAAAATTCTTTATAGAGCCGATTCACATGATTTATGTTATCGTTGCTCTCGAGTGCCTCTTTACACCGGTCGTATACCTCTTCAAGCAAATCGTCCTTGCCCTGCTCCTTGATCAGTGCCACCATCGCTCTAAAAGCGATAAATTCCCGCATTTTAGACATGTCTATGCCATAGCAATCCGGGAAGCGTATTTGGGGAGCGGATGACACGATGACCACCTTTTTAGGTTCCAGCCTGCCGAGCATCGTCAGGATGCTTTTCTCTAAAGTGGTTCCCCGAACGATGCTGTCATCTAAGATCACCAACGTATCCACATGCTTCTGGATCACCTCGTAAGTAGTATCATAGACGTGGGCCACTAGCTCATCCCGGTGATCATCGTCGGTGATAAATGTTCGAAGCTTAGCATCTTTAAGCACAATTTTTTCCACCCTGGGCCGGAAGGAGAGCAATTCACCCAGGTCTCCCATATGCGGCTTATGATCCAAAATGATCTCCTTACGCTTGGAGCTTAGGTAATCTTCCAGCCCTTGGAGCATCCCTAAAAAAGCGGTCTCTGCCGTATTTGGAATGTAGGAGAATACCGTATTTTTCAGGTCAAAATTTATGGATTTTAGGATCTGGGGGATCAGTAATTTACCCAGGCTTTTCCGTTCGTTGTAAATATCGGGGTCTGTTCCCCTGGAGAAGTAGATGCGTTCGAAGCTACAAGATTTTTTTTCTTGCGGTTCTATAAATTGGAATTGTCCAAAGTCGCCATTCTTCTTAATGATCAGGGCATGCCCGGGTTTTATTTCTTCAATTTGGCTATATTCTACGTTAAATGCCGTTTTGATAGCCGTTTTTTCCGAAGCCACCACGATGATCTCATCATCCGTGTAGAGATATGCTGGCCGTATCCCTACAGGATCCCTGGCCACAAAGGAATCTCCGTGGCCCGTCATACCCGCCATAGCATACCCCCCGTCAAAATCTTTACATGCCCTGCTCAGCACACGGTGCAGGTCAATTTCACTTTCAATCACCTCCGTGATCTCCTGGTTCGTGTAATGGTCCTTATACTTTCGGAATATTTCGTTATTCTCTTCGTCGAGAAAATGGCCGATCTTCTCCATCACCGTAACCGTATCCACCTTTTCTTTGGGGTGCTGACCAAGCTTTACCAGTTTATCAAAGAGCTCGTCAACATTGGTCATGTTAAAGTTACCGGCAACTACCAGGTTACGACTCCGCCAGTTGTTCTGCCTTAAGAAAGGATGGCAATTTTCGATACTGTTCTTACCATGCGTACCATAGCGCAAGTGTCCCAACCACACCTCACCGGTAAACGCACAGTTTTCTTTCATCCACCTTTCATCGTAGTATCGCTTACCCCCTTCTTTTTTAGCCTTTTTATACTTCCTGCCGATCTTATCAAAGATCACCTTGATCGGCTCAGGGTCTACGGACCGATAGCGGCTGATATAGCGTAAGCCCGGCCTTTGATTGATCTTTATATTCGCAATCCCCACACCATCCTGGCCACGGTTACGCTGTTTTTCCATAAGGATATACATTTTGCTAACCGCGTAGGTAGGAGATCCATATTTTTCGATGTAGTAGGAGAGAGGTTTTCTAAGCCTGACGAGTGCTATGCCGCACTCATGTTTGATTGCATCACTCATAACTTGCCCTAAAATGCAAAGCTAATATTATTCATTATATTCATCAACCATTCCGGTTTAAAGAACAATGCCACTAAAGCCAAAACCATGGTAAATGCAAAATAATTCTCCCATGCCAAATGTTTTTGAGGATCAACAGGTTGAAAATCCTCCCTATTTCTAAAGATCATGAAAAAAGGGATCTTCAAATAGTAAAACAAAGAAACTACGGTATTCAACAGGCCAAATATAAACAGGTACAACAGCCAGGGGTCTTGTACCTGGCCGTAAGCATCCCATAAAGAACTAAATATCAAAAGTTTAGCCGTGAACCCTGCGGTGGGTGGCAGCCCTGCCAAGGAGATCATAAGCATAACGACCAGTACGGTCAACAAAGGATATCTTTTGACCAGGCCTTTATATTCGCTGGCCTTGGTGATCCCTTCCCGGTTCTCTAAGTACTGTACAATGGCAAAAATCCCTAAATTCATAAAGATGTAAACCACGGCATAGAAATATAAATTCTTGGTAGCCTGTTCGGAGAGTGATACTACCGGGACAAGCAGGAAGCCTGAATGCGCGATAGAGGAGTAGGCCAATAGCCGTTTAACGTGATTTTGGCGTAACGCTGCAAAATTACCGATCAAAAGTGTGAGTACCGCTATGGCCGATATCACCTGCACCCAGGGGATAGGTCCCAGGCCAAACAAATTGACCACGAGAAACCACTTGGTCAATACTGAAAATCCCGCCAGCTTCGGTACGATCGAAAAAAAAGCAACGACGGAAGTAGGAGCGGCGGTATATACATCCGGGACCCATGCATGCAGGGGTACAGCGGCTATTTTAAAAAGAAACCCAACCAAGACCAGCACAAGTGCAATGGACAACGGGATGACGTCCGCCTTCAATAAGGCATCTGCAAATTCCGCCGTCATAAAATCTAAGCTGCCGGTAAATGCGTAAACCCACGACATACCATAAAGCATAAGGGCAGAAGCTACGGCGCCGAAAAGTAAATATTTTACGGCCGCTTCACTGGCTTTTTTGTCAAAAGCGAAGATGGTGAGCGCGTAAGAAGCAATAGAAATGATCTCTATAGACAAGTATAAAATGAGTAAGTTGGTAGCCATGGCCAGGACATGTCCTCCTAGCAGTATCGCAAAAATCAATGGATAGCTTTCTGCTTTCTCCCGTATGGCCGGGCTTCGCATAGAAACCACAATAGCGAGTAAAGTACCCAGGTCAAGTATGATCTTCCAAGCCTGCGAGGCAGGATCATATGTGACCATGCCATGGAAAAGTAACACACTGCCTCCAGTAGGCGCCCATCCCTGAAAGTCAATGTACAACACAACAGCCGCTAGCAGGGCGGCAAAAAAGGGTACTACGTACTTCACCCTGGCCACGAGATCTACCAAGATCAAAACCAGGATCCCTAGCGCCAGAATTACCTCTGAATGGAAATATTCAAAGGAACGCAGGACATTCGATAGCTTATCCGTAAGCGTCTCCAACGGCTAAGGTGTTTGAAGGTTTTTCATACCTGTGCTTAGTATCACGTCCACGAAGGTAGTGACTGAATCATTGACCAGGTCTAAAACTGTAGAAGGTATGATCCCAAGCAATAAAGTAAGCACTGCCAATGGAATGAGCATAAGGATCTCCCGTTTGCCCAAGTCAGGTAAATTATTGCCATGCTGGATTTTGACATGGAGCTTACCAAAAAACATACGCTGGATCGTCCATAAATAATACGCCGCGCTGAGTATTAACCCTAGTGCGGCAATGATCGCCATCCACTTCGGCAATAAGCCATTAATCGTAGAAGCTCCAAAAGCACCTAGTAGCACTAGTATTTCTGCAATAAAGCCTGAAAACCCGGGGAGTCCCATAGAAGCAAAAAAGAAAATGACCACCATGACCGTATACTGCGGCATTTGGGCTGCAAGCCCAGAATAATTCTCGATCATACGGTCGTGGGTCCGGTCATACAGCACTCCGGCTATAAGGAACAGGGCTGTAGAGATCAAACCGTGGCTGACCATTTGATAGATAGCGCCACTTACCCCTTCAGCCGTCAGAGAGGCAAGCCCTAGCAGTACAAAACCCATGTGAGAAATGGAAGAGTAAGCGATGAGACGTTTCAAATCTTGGCTCGACAAGGCGTTCAATGCACCATAAATAATGGATATGACCCCCACCAGGCCTATCCACCAAGCGTAATGGAGGGCGCCATCGGGAAATATGAGGTAGGCTGTTCTCAACAGCCCGTATCCCCCGATCTTCAAAAGGATGCCTGCCAAGATCACAGAAATAGGGGTGGGAGCCTCTACATGGGCATCCGGCAGCCAAGTATGAACAGGCACTGCCGGAACTTTAATGGCAAAACCTACAAAAAGGCAAAGAAACGCTAAGAACCTTGCCGGGTAGTTCATCACCATTCTCACCGCGTCATTATCTAAAAATGACCCGGGGACCAGGTTAGCAGGATCAGCCATATAGACCAAGTTAAAGGTCTTAACCATTTGGTCTGCCGGGATCTCACCTGCCTGTAACAAACGTTGTACTTCTGCAATTATCTCACCAGTTACGAACTCACCCGCGCCAACAAGGCCCATCTCCACGGCCGTCGCTTCCGGGTGAATTACCGAAGCATACAAGCCGATCATGACCATGAGTATAAAAATGGAGCCTAATAGGGTATATAAAAAGAATTTAATAGAAGCGTACTCTCTCCTAGGACCTCCCCAGAGACCAATCAGGAAATACATAGGCAAGAGCATGAATTCGAAGAACAGGTAAAACAACAAAAAGTCCAGCGCCACAAAACATCCTATAATAGAAGCATTCAAGAGCAGGTACAAACTGAAATACCCTCTTTTTCGATCTTCTACGCTCCAAGAGGCAATAACACCGACCAGCAGTACCACGATCGAGAGCAGGACAAGTGATATACTTAACCCATCCACCCCCACAAAATATTCCGTAGAAAGTTTTCCCAGTCCTTGCAGATCCAAGCGTATCCAATCTATTCGCTCACTGAACTGGAAACCGTTGATATTATGTACCCCTGGACTGGGTTGGTAACGCACAAACATATATCCGCCCAACACCAACTGGACCAGGCTTACCCCCAAGGCAATCCCTTTGGAAAGATTTAGGATACCTTTCGGTAAAAGTGCCACCACCAATGCCGAGGCCAGGGGTAAAAATATAAGTATAGTTAGTATGTGGTGCTGCAGCATTAAAGTTTAGAGGATTAACAGTATGATAAGTATGGTGCTAAGCACAGCCAAAATGATGTAATTTTGGATCTTACCATATTGAAAAGATTTGGCCAGTACACCTACTTTGCCTGCAAAGAAAACAGAAAAATTCACAAATCCATCGACAAACGCTCGATCAAACCAGCCAACGATATGGGCAAAAATTACTGAGCCTACTCCTGTCACGTCTATAAACTTATCAATAATGGCTTTTTCCGTGCGTGATGCTGCTCTTGAGAATGACATCAATGGGTTCACGATCAAACGACGGTAGAGAGGGTCTAAGTACCAGTTTTTGAAGGATAGTTGCTCCAAAAATGAGAATCCCGCCCGGCCTTGGTAGCCCAAAGCGTAGCTGGCACGAGGCCTGTATTTAAACCAGCTAAAGCCAAAACCTAGCAAAACCAATACAATAGATATCAACCCAACGACCGTATGGCTATCCAGGGCATTGGCCCTGGCCGTATCTAAAACGAAAACTTCGAGACCCGGAACCGAGGAAGCAGGAATAGGCATAAGGGTAAGAAACCAACTGGCATGATAATCAAAAGGATCCAGGGACCATACGATTCCTAAACTGAACAGGCCCAAGACCACCAAGACAAACTTGATCATATGGGATGATTCCTTTAAGCCGTCAGCCGGTCCTTTTATCCTTAACTCACCGAAAAACACCAGTAAGACCTGCCGCCCCATGTATATAGCGGTAAGTACCACGGTAGTAAAGGCGAATACCGGCACGATGTAGGTCCAGCGATGTCCTTCCGAAGCCATTGCTTCGGACCAGCCAAAAGAAGCAGAAAGTAACGCATCCTTCGACAAAAACCCGGAAAACATAGGCACTCCCACCAGTGCGAGCGTCGCTACGAGGTAGACGATAAAGGTTACCGGCAGTTTAGCACGGAGCCCTCCCATGTTGCGCATATCTTGCGCATCAAAAGCAAGTTGGTGGCGATGGGCATATTGATGTAAGGCGTAAATCACTGACCCGGCAGCAAGGAACAAAGCCGCTTTGAAAAATGCATGGGTGAAGAGATGGAACAACGCAGCACCGGGAGCACCTATTCCTACTCCCATGAGCATATAGCCAAGTTGTGAAATCGTGGAATAGGCCAAAACTTTTTTGATGTCATGCTGTGTAAGTGCAGCTATGGCGCCCATAAAAGCTGTAAGTCCTCCTGTAACCGCTATAACCGAAAGGGCATCCATATCTAACAGCACTACCACGCGACACATTAAAAAAACACCCGCCGCGACCATGGTAGCGGCATGGATAAGGGCGGAAACAGGTGTGGGACCCTCCATAGCATCCGGCAGCCATACCTGTAAGGGGAACTGTGCCGACTTACCCACTGCTCCCATAAAAATACCTAACCCCATGAAGGTAAGCCACCTGGTATCCAGGGCTATGCCGGCACTTGTTACCCAGCTCTCCCCTTGGATAGAGGAAGAGCTCATGGCTTCTTTTAAAGTTTCAAGATCTAATGTCCGGAACTGGGCCCATAAAACGGCTATCCCCAGGATAAATCCTACATCCCCAATACGATTGACAATAAAGGCCTTTTTAGCCGCTCGTGCTGCGGGTGCCTGGTGGTACCAATGACCTATTAAAAGATACGAAGAAAACCCCACCAATTCCCAAAATACGAAGATCACTAACAGGTTATCCGCTAGCAATATCCCCATCATGGAAAAGGTAAATAGTCCTAAAAAAGCAAAATAACGCTGGTACCCGGGGTCATCTTTCATATACTGCGTGGAATACAAATGAACGAGTAATGAAATGAAAGTGACCAAGAAGATCATAAGAGCACCCGGGTTATCAATAAAAAGCCCTATGGTATGCCCTGTCTCTCCTAGCACGAACCACGTCATCCGTGTGTGAAATGTGGTACCGTTCCAAACATGCACCAGTATGATCATAGAGATCAACGAGGACAGTACCATAAAGAAACATGCCGCTATGGAGGCTTGCCACGCATAACGCGCCACGGCACCCGAGTTGAGCAAAAATGACAACAACGGCAACATGAGTGCGATCAACGCAAGCAAGGTAATATTACTGCAAGGTAAAGGTGTCAACAGGTCGGCCGCCATTAATCTTTTATTTCATTTACCTCGTCCAGGTTGATGGTTTTAAAATGCCGGTATACCCTGATGATGATGGCCAGCGCTACAGCCACTTCTGCCGCGGCAATAACGATTACGAAGAGGGCAAAAAACTGGCCTGGAACCCCGGCATGTTGGCTAATAGCGATAAAATTTATATTAGCGGCATTGAGCATAAGCTCTATCCCCATTAAAACCAATACGGCGTTTCTGCGTGTAATGACGATCGCTAAACCTATCGCAAAAAGGACAGCGCTGACCAAGTAATAGTGTTCAATGGGGATCATTTGTTCTCCGTATTTTTTAGATCCTGCCCGGCAATTACGGCTGCCCCAATAAGTGCCACTAGCAGCAGAATCGCGGCAAGCTCGAAAGGCAATACATATCCCGTCATTAATCCCACGCCCAGTTCTTCTATCCCTCCCTGTCCCACGCGTTCTATCGCCTTAAAGTTTATTTTTAAAATACCATAGATCAGCATTGACATTGCCCCTATGGCTACCACGGCCCCCATAAATCGATGGGTAGATCCCGTCTTGTAGTGCGAGGTACCTGCCTTGTTGGTGAGCATTACCCCAAAAATGATCAAGACTACGATACCTCCTACGTAGATCATGATTTGGGTAACTGCCAAAAATTCGGCGTGGGCAAATACATAAAGCGCCGTTACTCCCAGGAAAGTAATGATCAATGCCAGCGCCGCATGGAGTACGTTGTTCGTAAATAAGATAAAAAATGCGGAGATGATGGCAATGAAAGCGAAGCTATAAAATAGGATCTCAGTCATTCTCGTCCTTTTTCCTTTTGATCACTGGTTTCGGTTTTATCACTGGTTTCGGTTTTACCACTGGCTTAGATTTTACGACCGGTTTGGGTTTCATAACGGGCTTGGGTGATGTCATTTTAGGTTTAACCGTTGCCTTTTTGCCGGGCTCACCTTCCGCGACAGGTTGTTCTTTTACCGCAGGCCGGGGTTGAGGCTTTGGCCGAGGTTTAGAAGCCGGGGTACTGCTGTCTTCGGTTGGGGCCACCTGGTCCTTCTTCGCCTCGAACTCTTCAAGCTCCTTTTTTTTCTCCAAGATCTCCAGCGGTGTCATTGTGGCAAAAGAATAGGTATGTTCTTTGAAATCAAACTCGCTGAAATCATAAGCCTTAGTCATCGTCAGGCACTCTGTAGGACACACCGTAGTGCACAGCCCACAGAAGCAGCATTTGGACATATCGATGTCGAATTTGGCCGCATGTATCCGCTTTGGAGTCCCGTCCAAGGTTTTTCCAATTACCTCCGTAGCCTTGATCCCTTCGATCTCAATACAATCTACAGGGCATACCTTGGCACATTTATCACAAACAATACAATCGTCGATTTCATTGTGTAAGCGATACCTGCCATTGTCTGGCACGGGCATGGTCTCGTGGGGATATTGTAATGTACTTATTCCTTTATCAAACTCTTCAAAGTACTGGTCATCACTGATCGCCACGGGTTTGGAAGATTTTCGAGCTTCCAATATATGTTTGAAGGTTAGCTTTAAGCCTTTGGAAAGAGTAGCTGCAGCCTCCCTTACGTTTTTAAAATACGTTGTTGTCATGGGTTATACAATGCTCTGCTCTTGCTCGTCAATTAACGAGTCCGCCTTTTGTATTGTGAATTTAAAGGTACTTCCCTTGCCTTCCTCACTTTCTACCCAAATTTTTCCTCCCATTTTCTCTACAAACTCTTTGCAAAGCCTTAACCCAAGGCCCCTACCCTTCTCATTGGCAGTGCCCAGCGTAGTTAATAAAGTAGTCGTGCTGAACAGGTTCTTAACCATATCACCAGACATACCCACACCATTATCACTAATGCTCACGGTCACCATTTCATCCTCCAACGCTTCGCTGGAAATAATGATTTCCCCACCTTGGTTGGTAAATTTAATAGAATTTGAGATGAGGTTCCGTATGATGAGGTCTAGCATGTTCCTATCCGCATTCACCCAAATATCCTCCTTCACAAGGTTCATAAACTTGATTTCTTTGTCACTACTACCTTGAAAAAATAACAGGTTAGCTTGAACAAAGTTATAGAGTTGTATATCCTCCCTGCGCAGCATGATCTCGTTCATTTCCATCATAGCCCAGTCTAACAGGTTGTCCAGCATCTTGCGGGTACTGTCTAATCTCACCCGTAACGATTGGGTGAGCCGGATCAACTCGTTTTGGGTTAGGTGTCCCTCTTTTAGCATGTCCAGGATACCTACCAGGGCATTGATAGGCGATCGAAGATCATGGGATATGATCGAGAAAAACTTGTCTTTCATTGAAAGGAGACTTTGAAGCTCCTTGGTTTTTGACTCTATCTCCCGCTGATGTACCAGCAGTAATTGATTAGCTCGTTTGTTTCGCACACTATTCCTGTACAATGTGACTAGCAGAATAGCGGTAAACGCAAGTATCACTACCAATACATTACGCAAGAACTCTTCGTTCTTCAACTGGATCTGCCGGGCTTTTTCTTTTTGATTCAGTTCGTCGATGGCCAGGTCTTTCTTCGCTAGCTCATATTGTACCTGGGTCTGGGCAAACTGCTGGCTACTGTTGGCTACCGTGAGGCTATCCTCAAGCACCTTACTTCTTTTAAGCAGTTCCAAAGAACGTTTAAAGTTACCCCTCTTTTCATACCATCGGGATAATTCCTGGTGGCTCAGCATCAACAACGTGCCGGCATTATTTTCTTGGGCTACTTTTAAGGCATCATCCAAATAGGTTTTGGCCTGCTCCATTTTGTTTTGTTGCATGGCAATGCGCCCGATACCCAGGCTGACCTTAGCCTTGGCATTGTCGTTCGATTGGCGATCGTAGATAGAATAGCTATGACTGTAATAGTTGAGCGCCTTTTCATACTGGCCTGTAGATAAGTGAAGCTCCGCGATCTTATCAAGGATCTGCGGGATAATGATGTTATCATCCACCTCTTCGGCCAGTTGCAGGGCTACTTCCAACGACTTGAGCGCCTCGTCAATTTCACCTTTTTTGAGGTAGATATCTCCTAGATCATGGAGGGAGTAGGCTACCCCCACCTGGTCATCGATCAATTCACTCATTTTCATGGATGTATTGATGTATTCTACGGCACGATCCAGTTGGCCAGCAGCCTTAAATACCCTGCCGAGGTTGTACGTGGCTATGGTCAATAATAGGCTATCCCCTATCGCTTTGGAATACTCTATAGATCGCTGGTAATGGATATAAGCCTCATTGTAAAGCCCAAGCCCCAAATAGTCCTCCCCTAGTGCATTATAGGACTCTGCTATGCCTTTTCTATCGTCAAGGCGGGTCATTTGGGCTAACGCTTGCCTGTCATATTGCAAAGCTGTCACAAACTCTCCCTGTGCAGCATGTAAGGAAGATATCCTGACGCCTGCGTGGGCTAGTGCCGAAGTATCGCCGATAAGACCTGCTACCTGGAATATTTTATGGCACAGGATAAAAGAGGTATCGATGTGGTCAAAGCCGAGCTCGTCCAGGGCCTTAAAGAGTATTTTTATTCTTAAAGAGTCAGAAGTTTCTTTTTGGTATGCTTGGTTCAAACTATCCAGCGATGGGGATTGCGCCCGGCTGGCACCTGCAAAAAGCCATAAGGTAACAAATAATATGATGAATAACCTCGTCAAAATAGGTTTCAAAATTACCAGGTCATGATCAGCCTCCATACTGAGCATACAAACAGCAATACTAGTGCCATAGGGGTAAGATACTTCCATCCTAGCGTCATCAATTGGTCCAGCCTAACCCGGGGGTATGTCCAGCGCACCCACATCTGCAGCGCCACCATAAGCAGCGCTTTGGATATAAGCCAGAACATAGTCCACCCGTGACCTAACCATGAACCCGGTACTCCCGTGGTCCAATCTGCCAGGCGTAGTACACCCACATTTGGTAATGGTGTATTCCAACTCCCAAAGAAAAGTAACACCCCTAGTAGGCTGGTTAACAGCATCATACCGTATTCGGCCAGCATAATAATCGACCACCGGAACCCGGAATATTCCGTCTGAAACCCAGAAACTAGCTCCGATTCCGCCTCCGGAAGGTCGAATGGTGCCCGGTTACTTTCTGCTAGGGTGGTAATAAAAAAAATTATCCACACCGGTAGTAAAAAAGGGACTCTTACAATATTCCAGCTGAGTATCCCTCCTACATCGGTGATATCTATCCCCAAAGCTTTGATCCCAAAAAGATAGTTTTTGGCCTGTGGATCCATGGAAGTAATGAGTATTCCTTGTTGATAAGAAATAGCTTGCAAATCCAGCGACTGTGCGATCACTAACACGCAGACAACACTGAGGGTGAGTGGTACCTCGTAGGAAATGATCTGCGACGCAGAACGGATCGCCCCAAGTACGGCATATTTATTATTAGAGGCCCACCCTGCCATGATAATGCCAATAACATCCAGTGAAATAATAGCCAACAGGAAGAAAACACCGGTATGTATTGAAGCTCCTGTCCAACCGGAGGTGACCGGCACTACCGAAAAACCCATAAAAACAGCAATAAAAATCAGCAAAGGAGCTGCTAAAAAAAGCTTTTTCGAGGCTGCTTTAGGTACAATATCTTCTTTCTGCAGCAGTTTCAGAAGATCGGCCACGGTTTGCAAAATACCATAGTACCCCACTTCCATAGGGCCATAACGGTCCTGTATAAAAGCAGAGAGTTTACGTTCGGCGTACACTGCCAATACGGTGAAAACCAATAAAAAAGGGAGAAAAAAAAGGATCGTAGACATCAAAAGTTATTGCTCAAATCAATAGAAGTTCATGTTTTACCCACTGGAAATTAAGCCATCTTATGAAAATAGTATACCGTAAAGGACAAATATAAATCTTACCCGTTAAAACGGGTACATTGATCTAAAAAACTTTACTCGAATTAATAAATTTTATTCCCAAAGCTTATAAAACTCCAAATGAACGCGTTTCCCAAAAAACAATTGGGTGGAGACCTCAAAAGAATCCGTGTAGTCGGAAACCAAAAACCTATCACTCTCCCCCAAATGGGAAGATAACAAGTTTTCTTGCAAAAGATAATGGTAAACATATTGAGCGGTAACTTCGGAGGAGTCCAACACTTGCACACTTCCCCCATAATGGGCGACGATCTCCCCATGTATTAAAGGATAGTGTGTACATCCCAAGATCAAAGCGCTTATCCCTGCCAAGACCTCATCTTCTAAATACTTCTCAATAATATCGTGGCTAATGCGCTGGTGAATGAACCCTTCTTCAATCATGGGTACCAGCAAGGGAGTAGCCAAAGACGCAAGTTCGATACCAAGCCCGAGTTGCGACGTTTTACGAAAATAGACCTTGGAATTTACGGTCCTTTTTGTCCCGATCAGGCCAATACGGTCATTTTGGAACTGCTGCCCAACGAGGCCCACCATAGGGTCTATAACATTGATGATCTTTGTTCGCTTCCCTACATACTCCACCAAGAGCTCATAAGCGGAAGAGCTGGCCGAATTGCAAGCGATGACGATCACCTTGCATCCTTTTTCCAGTAAGACATCTGCAATTTTAATGGAATAGGCCTGCACCGCAGCTTCTGACTTCTCGCCGTATGGCAAATGAGCTGTATCACCAAAATAGATCATGGATTCCAGCGGCATCAACCTACGGATAGCGCTGGCCACGGTTAGACCACCAATACCGCTATCAAATATTCCAATAGGTGCCTCGTTCATAAGGGGTCAAAATTATTGAAATAATCGAGGGAATGGGGTACATGCTCCTCCTTTTTCATGCGGTGCGACGCAAAGGCCGTATAGAAAGATTTGTGTATGATCCTCCCAACCCGTAGCCAATGGGCCTGGTAATGACGGAATTTGCCAGTGGGCATGGGCATCTCGAGTCTTCCATGAGTTGCAACTACTGATGGGTACTACCGGCTAACCAGGATTTCCGCGGTAAGCTTCCCGGAAAAAGGAGATAAAAACCTTAGAAACACGACACTATGACGATATTTTTTAACCATCCCAATGTCGTTAAAGCAAAACAGGAAACACGAAACGATAAAGAGGAAACATTTATTTGTATACTTGCAGCTTATATTTAATAACTACAGTATCATGGGTCATACTATTTTACAAGGAAAAAAAGGGATTATTTTTGGCGCTTTGGATGAAAACTCGATCGCTTGGAAAACCGCTTTAAAAGCTCATGAAGAGGGAGCCAAGTTTGTACTTACCAACGCCCCCATTGCGTTAAGGATGGGTACGATCAATGAGCTCGCTGAAAAATGTAGCGCCGAGATCATCCCGGCTGACGCTACGGACATAGGGGACCTCACCAGCCTATTTGAAAAATCGCAAGAGACCCTTGGCGGTAAATTGGACTTCGTGCTACATTCCATAGGCATGAGCCCTAACGTAAGAAAAGGAAGGTCGTATGGCGACTTAAACTACGATTGGTTCCTGAAAACACTGGATGTATCCGGTCTTTCATTCCATAAAGTGCTACAAGTAGCCGAAAAGACCGACGCTATGAATGAATGGGGCTCTATCTTAGCGCTGAGTTATATAGCCGCACAAAGGAGCTTCCCAGACTATTCGGATATGGCTCAAGCCAAGGCCGTATTAGAGTCCATCGCCAGGAGTTACGGCTACCGTTTCGCAAAGCTCAAAAAAGTACGTGTAAATACCATTTCTCAATCCCCTACCATGACCACCGCCGGAACCGGGGTGACAGGATTTGACGTGTTCTTTAACTACGCCGATAAAATGTCGCCACTCGGCAATGCCAGTGCTGAAGATTGTGCCAGTTACATCATTACATTGTTTTCTGATTACACACGAATGGTGACCATGCAAAACCTGATGCACGATGGTGGCTTCTCCGCTTCTGGAATTACAGAAGACCTGATTGAAGAATTGAAATAACCTAATAAAAGGCACACTAGACCCCTGGCATACGCTCTTAAGCGATCAATTCATGTATTTTTTTGGACATCGCCGTGTGGGTGGATATTTTTACATTAGGCCTATGGCCGTATCACATCATTAATTCAAGAATTATGAAAAAAAAACTAGCGATCCTCTTGTCTTTGGCTATCCTATTTACCTGCGCCAGCAGCTTTCAAATCTTAAAGACCTCGCTCAAGATCACTGTCATCGATGAGCTCGGAAATATAGTAGAAGGGGCGGCTGTGCAGCTCTATCCCACGGATGACGATTACAGGAATGAAACCAATCCAGCCTCCGAAATTTACTACACCGATAAGAAAGGGCAGGTAAAATTTAAGGACCTGGCAGCACAAGTGTATTATGTTAATGCCAGCAAAGACGATAAGAATAACATAGGTGCGGGCGTACAAACGGATAAATTATTGGATGGGAAAATGAATAAAGTAAATATAGTCATAGAGTAGCTGTGCATAGGGAAGACCTGCTTTTAAAACTGGAGGAGTATGACCCAGTGTATGAAGTAGAAAAAAAGTTTAAAGCCTCTTTCATTGATTTTGTACGGGCTAATCCAACCTGTTTCGAAAGATCATTAGAAGAAGGGCATGTCACGGGTTCGGCATGGATCGTCAACCAAGACCGCACCAAGGTTTTACTTACGCATCATAAAAAATTAGATCGATGGCTGCAACTGGGCGGGCATGCGGATGGTGAACCTGACATTGTAAAGGTTGCTACCCAAGAGGCTATGGAAGAGTCTGGTTTAGAAAGTCTTACCTTATTATCTTCCAAAATATTTGATATCGATATCCACCCTATTCCCGCCCGGGGAAATGATCCACGTCACCTTCATTACGATGCCCGGTTTTTATTTGAAGCCGATGAAGGGGAATTGTTCCATGTAAGTTCGGAGTCTAAAAACCTCGCATGGATTACCTTAGGAGATGTAAATCACCTTACTGATCATAATAATTCCATCAGCAGGATGACAGAAAAGTTGATAAAAAGATAGGGTTTCGCCGTGTACGAAACCCCTATCAACCTTAAAATTAACTGTGATAACACTAAAAAACCATGAAGGATGATTCATGCGTCTTGATACTAAGATATGGCTGATTTATCTCTAATAAAATTCGTAAACCCCCGATACCCCAGCTATGTAACATTTTTGCAAGATTTGAACAAAAAAGGAGTCGGATCATTTTTCGATGGCGGTTATAGGTACTGATATTGGCAGGGCTGAAGAGGAATTAAAATCCGGGAGGTTAATAGCTATCCCTACTGAAACTGTGTACGGGCTAGCCGGTAATGCTTTCGATCCTGGCGCCATAGCCAAGGTGTTCGAGGTAAAAGCGCGCCCTTTTTTTGATCCATTAATAGTTCACACCGCCAGCTTAGAAAGAGTAAAGACGCTCGTAGACGATATTCCCGGCTTAGCCGAGACATTAGCCGAAAAATTTTGGCCGGGGCCGATCACCCTGCTCTTAAAAAAAAGATCCGTCATTCCTGACCTGGCCACTTCGGGCATGGATACCGTAGCGGTCAGGATCCCGAGGCAACCTCTTACGCTTGAACTTCTCGAACGTTTGGATTTCCCCTTAGTAGCTCCCAGCGCCAATCCTTTTGGATATATAAGTCCCACTACTGCAGCACATGTGAACGACCAGCTTGGCGATAAAATAGACTACATTTTAGACGGGGGCGCTTGTGAAGTAGGTTTGGAATCCACGATCGTAGGGTTTGATCAGGACCAGCGGCCCATTATCTATCGATTCGGTGGCACTAGCCAAGAGCAAATCGAGCAAATGGCAGGAAAGGTCAAAGTTATGCCGCATTCTTCTTCTAATCCTAAGGCCCCTGGTATGCTGAAGAGTCACTACGCTCCACGTATCCCCCTTACTTTGGGAGATATTGAAACCTCCCTCCAAGAAGTACGCAACAGGGATAAGGTAGGGATCATTTCGTTCCGGTCTTACTTTGATACGGTACCGAGAGAAAACCAGGTCCGGCTGGCTCCTGACGGCCAGTTAGACACCGCGGCGAAACAACTCTTTTCAGCCTTGAGGGACATGGATACAAAGGACATTGACATGATCCTTGCCGAGCCAGTACCTGCACATGGTTTGGGACTAGCCATTAACGACAGGCTCAGGCGAGCAGCGGCTAAATAAGGTGCAACACAGTGAATATGGAGTGGGCAAAATTAGGGATTACCTAGCCCTTATGTTAAGTGTAATTGGACGGTTAGCTATTTTTTCCAATCCCGTTCTTAAAGTTGGCAGTTGGCAAAGGGCAATCGGCGACCCTTTATTTTTTTTGCCTACTGCCTTTTGCCTATTGCCCACTGATTACATAGCTCATCCTGTACCCTATTATAACCTTAGTTCGATTTAAAATCATGGCAGCCTAGGCTTAACATGAGGCTTAGCATACTTTCACAGTCTTTAAACTGGGGATCAGCTTCCGTTCTACGATAAAGCAGATCCCGGCTCTCGCCATTAGCCTTCCCACAGCCACCGGCGCGGAATGACGTTCATTTTTTATTCGAGTCCAGGTCGATAATCTTTTGAAGCCTAACTTAACACTGGGTTGAAAATCCAAGTGGCGTATAGAGGCGAGACATCTAGCAACAGCTTGGCACATTTCAGGCCTATGGGCAAGCGGCCTATAGCGGCTGTGCTGTGCATTTAGTGGGGAAAATGGGCTTTAGTAGCAGCCGGATGCGCTACGTACCGACCAATCCGCACAAAGACTTCCTGTCCATTATCAACTATTCCCAAGGATCCTGTCCATTACCCAGCTGGTATGCAAGGCGGTGCTGCCTGTGGATGGATGTATTGGACCACCGTCAAGATGTTCCTTCATAAGCCGAACATGATGTAGCTGAACGTTCTCGGGATGTTCGATAACCAGCTCCTGCCTGCCATTCCCATTGTCCAGGACCACCGGCCTTTCGTCAAAAATGGAAAATTCGATCGTTCCGGTACTGCCAAAAATTTCGACCTGGTCCATTTCAGAGGCAGTCCCAAAATTCCAGCTTCCGCTGCCGGTTATGCCATTTTTATGACACCAGCAGGCGGCAAAAGCGTCTTTGGCCGAATAAAACCCTTGTTGATTGAGGCTTACTCCTGAAACTGTTTCAATGTCCCCTAGGAGATAAGTAAGCAAATCAATTCCATGACTGGCAAGGTCGTCAAAGTATCCTCCCGGGGCTACCCTGGCATCTGTTCGCCAGTTTTCTTTACCAAGCTGGTCAAGGTCACTGGCGGGTCGGTGAAGTCGCCAGCTTACCGTTCTTATTGCCCCGATACTCCCACTATCCAGCCAATTCTTCACTTGTAAAAACCTGGGCAATGAACGCCTGTAATAAGCAACGAACAACGGTATTTTTTTGGACAGGAAAGATTCATAAATGGCCAGGCTGTCACTGTAGCTTGGAGATAACGGCTTTTCTATACAACAGGGTTTGCCAGCTTCTGCCACTTTAAGTCCATAGTACTTATGTGTATCGGGTGGAGTAGCTATATAAACAGCATCGACCTCATCATCATTGATCAATTGATCGGCATCCGTATAATATTTATTAATGCTATGCCGCTGTGCATAATCACGAACCTTATCTGCCGAACGCCTCATGACGGCGGTCAATTCAAACCCCTCTATTTTTTGATAAGCGGGCCCGCTTTTAACTTCTGTTACATCGCCACAGCCTATGATACCCCAGCGAATTGAATTAGCGTAAACGCTTGGCATAACGTTTTAAGAATAATTATTATTTTGGAATATACCTTCTATATTATTGTTCATGGCTCCCTGCATCAGTGTGTCCTCTCAAAGAGGCTAAGTTAAATAATACATAAATATAGTAAACGGGTGTATGGGGCAAATGTCAGCAAGTAAACTCTCTAATCAATTTATCCCTTTTACAATTAGTCCTGTTGATTTACTCTCTGCCTATTACTTCTTACCTAAACACTTCCTTAAAAATTTGAAAAGAACCATGGACAATTATACTCAGCCGATTAAACGATATTCACGTTAGTTAGGGTAGATAATTGACCAAAAATCGTGTTGAATTACCAAAAAACCTTATTTTCCTGTAATTACTAGCAGACCCAAAGAAAAAATGATCGAAAAACTGCTAAAAACTGCCAAGCGTATTGCGCCCGGTCTTGAATTGAGCGCAGAAGACCTATTGTCGAATGTTAAGCATAAGCAGGTCAAAAAAGGGGATCAAATTCTTAAGGCTGGGAGCACTTGTTCTCATTATTACTTCGTGGTGAATGGTGCCTTTAGAATATATTTTCTTCATAATGAAAACGAAATTTCCAATTGGTTCGCGTTTGAAGATTTCTTTTTCACGGAACTGGAGAGTTATACTTTCCAAAAGCCTTCGAAGTTCTATATTGAAGCTATCGAAGAGAGTGATATCCTTACCATCACGAGGTCTAACATGGAAGATTTGCTGTCAAAACACCCTTCCTGGCAAGAGTACCTTAGAAAAAACTGGGAGTATACTTTTATAAAGCTGGTCAACGTGATCGCTTCCTTTCAAAGTAAACCGGCAAAAGAACGCTACGATGAGCTTTTCGACTTCCCGGATTTCATTCAACGCACAAAACAAAAGGACCTTTCCTCCATGATCGGGATCACGCACCATTCCTTAAGTAGGCTAAGAAAGCCGAAAAAATGAAGGCCGTCCTACCGCTTGGCTTTTACTTGCCACAGAATCATTCGATAAATTTGCTATTGGCAATAAGCCAAGGGTACCGATCCGTATTGCTGTCAAATGACCGTTAAAACCTGGGGGTCGATGATCATTACCGGCTTTGAGAATACCCAAGGTAGTTTTATCGGTTATACTTAGCAAATCTTTGTGCTTTAGTGCTTGGTGGTGAGGCTGTCCAGGGCATTAAGGCACTAAAGTTCAAGGAATCACAAAGGTATTTTCTTTCTTATTTGATCCTAGCATATTTTAGAAGCCCAGGCTCAAACTTTTTTCGGTCTCTTTCTTGAGTCGGCAGTCGGCAACCCTCTATTTTACCGACTACCCCTTTGCCCACTGCCAACTGGTCAAGAGCTTCCCAATACCAAAAAATAGAGTTCACCATCTACCCTATACCTCATTTGAGGCTTGACACTAAGGACAACGATAATACCTCCGCATCATGGTGATCTTGTCAAATGACAACTTTTTTTCAAAAACAGCGAGCCATTTTTAGGATGAAATGTAAACCCGGATCACATGGAAAATAAAAACGTACAAAAGATCGAATATTTTCAAAACTTCTTTTTGGAGGCCATAGAACGAAAAATGCCCAAAGGCACCTCCATAAACCGGCAAAAGATACTTACTACAACACAAGATCTCGTTGAAAAAAACGCGTTCCTGATCCAAGACAAACCGTCTCTCGAGCACTTACACGTCACCTGTACCGTGATCGCTTCATTCCGGGAATTAAAGAAAAAATTCAGCCTGTCTACGTGCTTGTCTATTGTAAGATATTCTTTTGTTGACGGTTTATCCTTTATTACCCCCCAGGTACGTGCCCTGTTAGACCAGTCTAAAGAGCCTTTCCGGGAAATTGTATCCATTTCAAAGGAAAAAGAGAAGGAGTATGGCAAAACCTTTGAATTCTACAGGAAACAGGATGATGACAGGGCTTATCTGCTTGAAATAAAAAAATGCTTTTATTGTAACGTATTAAAAACCAATAACTCGCACGAGTTAATGCCCATTTTCTGTGATTTTGATACCCACTGGATGAAGGCGATTCATCCGGAGAAGCATGGCTTCAGATTTGACAGGCCCGAGACCATCGGAACTGGCGGAAACACCTGTAAGTTTTACTTTACCCGGGTGGATGATCTGTAACTCTATCATCACAAAAGCAAAGAATTCACCTTAATTCAACATACCCTACCCTAGGTTGGCTAAGCTAACCTAAAATTAACCTCATATCCCGCATACCTTAACATTAATTTATGGAACTTAGCCCCGTCAAATTTTAATACCTATGAACACCATTGATACGATCAATTTCGACGGGAAACGCGCACTGATACGAGTGGATTTCAATGTACCGTTAAATGCAGATTTTAAGATCACGGACGATACCCGGATCAAAGCCGCTGTGCCCACCATAAAAAAAATATTATCCGATGGGGGGTCTGCCGTCCTCATGTCACACCTCGGTAGACCTAAGACCGGGCCGGAAGAAAAGTTTTCCTTAAAACACCTGGTGGACGACCTGTCTGGCCGGTTTGGCGTCTCGGTGAAATTCGCTAATGACTGCATCGGTCCCGAGGCAGAGGCTCTCTCTTCAGGATTAGCCCCGGGCGAAGTGCTTTTGCTTGAAAACCTGCGCTTCCATCCGCAAGAAACCAAGGGAGATGAAGCATTTGCTGAAAAGCTCTCAAAACACGGTGACATTTACGTTAACGATGCTTTCGGCACGGCACACCGGGCCCATGCCTCTACGAGCATTGTGGCGAAATTCTTCGATCAAAAGGTGTCCGGCTATGTGATGGCTGCAGAGCTGGATAACGCACAAAAAGTGCTCAGCAATGCGGAAAGACCATATACAGCCATTATGGGAGGAGCCAAAATATCCGATAAGATCTTGATCATAGAGCAGTTACTAGACAAGGTAGACAACCTACTGATCGGGGGAGGTATGTCTTACACCTTTTTTAAGGCAATGGGGGGGAATATCGGTTCTTCGCTATTGGAAGAAGACAAACTCGACCTGGCCAGCAACTTGATCAAAAAAGCCAAAGAAAAAAATGTGAATCTCCAGCTACCTTTTGATTCCGTAGTGGCAGACGAATTCAAAAACGAAGCACAAACGCAAGTGGTCGCTAATACCAGCATCCCTAGTGGCTGGATGGGATTAGACATAGGCCCACAGGCACAAGAGGTTTTTTCCAAAACGATCGAGGAATCAAAGACTATTTTATGGAATGGCCCCATGGGTGTATTCGAGATGGATTCTTTTGCCAAAGGCACAGAGTCCATCGCGGAAGCCGTAGTAAAAGCCACCGGTAATGGCGCTTTTTCACTTATAGGCGGTGGAGATTCTGCAGCGGCCGTAAATAACTTGGGATACGGGGATAAAGTCTCCTATGTTTCTACCGGGGGGGGAGCACTACTAGAATATATGGAAGGGAAAGTGCTACCCGGGGTGAAAGCGCTTGAGGATTAAAATTGGAGTACAATTTATGGAATTTCCGGCATGTCAATTCCAGGCAGGAGTTGACATGGACTAAATGTCAATGCAAAATTGCCGGAAAAAATAAGGAGTAACACAAATCTTACCGGGCCTCTTACGGCCCGGTAAGGGTTAAATCCTTTGTCTTGACCTGCAGTCCCTAGTCGTTGAAAATTCAAGTGGCGTACGGAGGGGGACATCCAGGAACAGCGCGGCACATTTGAGGACTGTGCGTAAGTGGCCTACAGGGATTTGGCAGTGTGTTTTGTGCGGAAAATGGGCCCTGTTCCTGGCGCCCTTTTATAGGATCATGGGGCACAAACGAGAACGCCCGAATTACAAATCCTATGGCCTCGATGAGTACGCATTACACTGTGCTAAATGGGCACTAGTTGAAGCCCCTTCATCTACCCCCTCGAAGTGCATTTAGCATGGTGCAATCTAAATTCACTTTAGTATGGCTACCCCCCAGTATTTGTAATGCAAACATCTCCGGCTATCTCTTGGGCAAAAACTTTTACCCACACGAATAAGTTATTGGCTCCCCTATGCCTGCCGGATTATGAATCCCATCCGAAAACGAGCACATATAATACTTTCACTATTCACGGTATACGCCCAAAATTAAATTTTATCACTATATGTCGTGTTTGTTATAGTATATGTCGTGTTTATTATAATCAGTAAAGCCACTTGTATTGTAAATTGCAATTCTATGAAGATACAAGTTCACGAAGCTAAGGGCCTACCGCACATTACCGTTCGTAAAATACAAAAAGAACCCAGTACAGGAGGTGCTTCTAAGATCGTAGATAACCGTCCCTCTACCCTCTATCAGCGCAAGCTTATAGAAACCTTGAACGCTAAAACAGCCCAAGCTACTCCTCTACAACGAAAAGTTCCGAAAGGCACTTCTCGTTTTCAACAGATCGCCATCTCTATGGGTGAAAAGTACGGCGTGGATACTTCTGCGCTGAAAGCTACCCACAACTCTTCCTTTCCGGGAAAACTCAATGCAGAAGCCACCACCCAGGGAAATAACATCCATTTTGCCCCGGGCATGGATACTGATTATAATATTAAACACGAGGTGAGCCACGCCATCGATAACGCAATCAACGGTACCCCAAGAGGAGATACGGTAGTAAATGGACAAAACGTCGATACCACCAGGGAAAAAGTTGTGGATGCGATGGCTAGGAATACTACATACTCAACCAAAGGCCCAAGATTGATAGGAGACAAGGTATTGAACACGGGAATTCGATCCAATGATTTCCATAATACGGTAATCCAGCGTGCAGTTCTAAAGAAAAAAAAGTTAAATATAGTGGGAGAACATCACCTTCAATCAGGCTTTGAATTCACAGATGCATCAGGTCAAAGACAATCCAGGAGGAAATCAGAGAAGGAATTCTGCCGAACCCAGACAGAATCAAGCAATTATTGGAGAGAGGGAGAGTTTGAAGTGAATGGACAAACGGGTGATCCTGAAAATTTGAGATTCCTTTCATATGTTCTACTAAATGTACAAAATACTATCGATAGCATATTCAACCCGATGACTTGTCTTGGGACAAGTGATAAAATGAAATATACTGTCGGAAGCATGGTTATACAAAAATCTTTAGAAATACTAGATAAGACATTATATGATGATAATACAAAAGGTCGGTTTAGAAATTTGATAGAGGAGGTTTTATTATCTTTTAAGCATTTAATAAGTATTGCAACTGCAGAGAAACAACTAAACGACGGAAAACCAAATGAAGAGAAAATAGCAGAACTACGTAAAAAACTAAGTCATGAACACATTGCATATCTTGATCAAGTAAAAAATCAACTGAACGTAGATGTAATTGTGCATTTGGAAGAGATGTCTCAAGAAAAGGTACAGGCAACCATGCGGGCACTGAAAGAATATGCTTGGGAACTTTTGCAGTCTGAATATATAAACACAGGCCAGGGTTCTTTTAATTTTAAGAGCCTGGACAAACGCAATCTAGAAAATTTTGTAAGAATATTACGATCGGCTAGTATGGACTCAGCTGCAAGGAAATCTGATAAATTAGGAGTTTGGAAAGTAGGGCAGGCCCATGTTGATGATATAAGAAGGAATACCTCTGGTAATTACTTTTTCAATAGATCAAAACCCTATCGAGAATATCATTTAGTTGATTGGTGGACGTTTGATAAAGCATTTCTGAAGAAGTATCCTCAATTCGATAAAGATAAAATGGATGATGGAATAAAACAACAATATAAATTACATACTATGTCCACTGATACTATGTCCACTGAATATAAAAAAGAAGAATACAAAAAATCTCCGTACAAGGATAATGAAATCGAAGGTCAATTGAAAGGCTTAAATCTTTGGTATTAGATTGTATATGTAAATAGAACCCAACTGATTTAAGTTAAAGACCACCCCCAACCTGGTTTAAGTCTTTAACTTAAACCTACTCATCAAGGCAGTTTATAACTGCCATACGCGCTGCCCTTTCATCTACCTCGCGAAATACACCCTTCTTCGTATAGGTAAATTGCGTCCTGCTCCATGTTGGCTTTTCGGGCTAATTCTGCTTGTGTCATGCCTAGCTCCTGGCGTTTCTCACGCAGTGCTTGCCCGAGGGCGCTTTTAATGTCTTTCGTTTTGTGTTTTTCATATTATTCCGGATGCTCGTGATCAAGTGTAATCCATCCATGGATAAGACCTTGGTCAATTCCTTGGAAAGGCAGCCTTTATCGGCATACCGTTTCCCTTTGAGCGCTTGGATGAAGGCTTGATCCACGGTTACCCCCTTCTTTAGCTCCTTTTTACACCATTTTATTAATCGAACCCAGGTTACCAAGATCTGTGCAACCTCCAAAGGTCATCATATTTTAATTCCTCCCGGTCCACCATATCGCGGATAACCTGTAAAAATGTGTCCCGGTCCGAAGGATTGATCTTTTCCATGATCTCTTCCACGAGTAAAGGGCCTTCAAGCAAGAGATGATCGATCAATTGGTGGTATCGGTCCACGTGCACCACCTTTTGTTTCTTCTTTTGACGGATGCAAACATCGCATATTCCACACCTTTGCCGGTAGTCCTCGCCAAAATACTCCAAAAGCAAGGCCGTACGACAACGTTCCGTATGTTTGACATATTGGATGACACTGGCCACCTTTTTTTTAGCCAGTTGCTCCCTTTGCTGCAAAATGGTTTGATTGACGGATAAGTACGCCGGGTCCTGCCTCGGAAGTGTAAACACAACTTGCGGCACATCTTTTTGCTTGTTATACATTATTATACCCAGCTCATCCAGCTTAGTAAGATAGCTCACTACCTCGCGGGCTGCAACATTCATGAATTTACCCAGGTGGTGTTCAGCAATGCCGACGAAATGACCAAACATTTCTCCACCATATAATCGTAACAAGGCCTTGATCACCGTGTCAAATTGCGCGTGGGCCACCTGGAATTTGTAGAGTTCTGTATGATCAATAGGAATATGGAGGAGAGAAGGATGATAATAGCTTTCATTAAACGCGACCAGGCCTTCGTCTTCCATTTTCTTAAGCGCATAAAACACCTGTAAATGATGGAGCTTGTAAGTTTCAGAAAAATCTTTGATATCGAAGTCAAAACTTTGTCCTGTTCCGCTGCCGATCGCCAGCTTATAATAATTTGCTAATGCTTGGTACACCTGCTTTAAATAGTCGACCGAAGGATATTGTAGATCCACCCGGCGCTTGAGCTCATCGACATCAGCTTCGTTAAACAAGATCACGGCATAGGCTTTGGCTTCGTCCCGCCCGGCCCGGCCCGCTTCTTGGTAGTATGACTCAAGATCCTGGGTAAGACCCATATGTACTACCACCCTCACCCCAGGCTTGTCGATGCCCATCCCAAAAGCGTTAGTGGCCACTACGATACGGACCTGGTCTTTCACCCACTTTTCTTGTACCTGTGAGCGCTCATGATGCGGGAGGCCTGCATGATAAAACTCGGCTGAAATACCATTTTTAACGAGAAAATGAGCAATATCTTTGGTGGCTTTGCGGGTGCTTACATACACGATACCCGCCCCCGGCACGCTCCTGAGAACCTCTAGCAGCTTAGCTTCTTTGTCTTCTACATTTCGTACGGAATACGAAAGATTAGTGCGGGCAAAGCTTTTTTGAAATACATTTTCTTGGTGGAAGAGTAACTTTTGCTGTATATCTTTAACGACGGCCGGGGTAGCAGTAGCTGTAAGGGCAATGATAGTAAGCTCGGGAAACACTTTAGTGATCTCTGCGATCTTTAAGTAAGCCGGTCGAAAATCATATCCCCATTGGGAAATACAATGTGCTTCATCCACCGCTAGCAAAGAAACATTCATTTTTAGTACTCTCTCTTTGAATATTTCCGTTTCCAATCGCTCAGGTGAGATATACAGGAATTTGACATCTCCATAAATGCAGTTGTCCAATTTTATGTCTATCTCCTTTTTCCTCATCCCTGAAAATATAGCTTCTGCTTTTATCCCCCGTGATTTGAGCTGCTCCACTTGGTCTTGCATCAGCGCAATAAGCGGGGTGATCACGATGCAAAGCCCTTCTTTAACCAACGCAGGAACTTGGAAACAAATGGATTTTCCCCCACCCGTAGGCATGAGAGCGAGTACATCTTGCCCCGCCAAGACGGCATCAATTATGTCCTCTTGTAGCGGGCGGAATTGCTCATATCCCCAGTATTGCTTCAGTATGGCTAGTGTCTGCTTCATTTAAAGTGCGACAAAGTCAACCAAATTAAACAATTTCGCAGCACAATTTTGAATGCTCCTCATGAAGGATCTAGGACACCGGCCATTGGGCTGGCATAAGACAATAGGCAAAACTCTATTTTTTTGCCTATTGCCTTATGCTGACTGCCGACTTTAAGAACGGGATTGGAAAAAATAGTTAAACCGTCCAATTTTAACTTAAGACGAGGCATCCAAGTTTACGAATCGGTTGACTACGGACAAATGAAGCAGGGTGCTTATGTCTTGTATTCCAAAGGGCTGCCTCCTATTACAACACCGGTTCTTGATCTTTTTCACTGAGGTAAAGCTTTTCTACATCCTTACCCGGTCCGTAAGAAAGCTCGCTATAACGTTTCACCTTCCGTATAAAAGCATCTTCATAACCTTTGTCGCGGATCTTACCTAAAGTTTCCAAGGCATTGTCTAACCCGGTATACTCGCCAAACGTGTACCTGTGAAATCCATCCTTCCCGTCGTGTTTAAGCACTCCTTCCAGGTCTTGCAGGAAACTCTTGTCTACTGTTTTGGGATTAAGTAACGCGAGTATTTGAACCGTGTAAACGTATTCTGGTTCGTTTTTAGCCAGGACCACCGAATCTGCCTCTGCCGGTTCTACCGGTGGAGCAGGTGGCCGAACCGTAAATTGGTACAGGTCATCGTCCCCTGTACCCCCCGTTCTATTCGAGGAAAAATATCCAAAATCCCCGGTACTGTTCATCACAAAGGCAAAGTCATCCCTAGGAGAATTGACCGGGGCACCTAAATTCTTTGGCGCGCTGGTAAGCCCTGGTGTCGCTTTATAGATATCCAATCCCCCTAACCCACCATGCCCATCGGAGGCAAAGTAAAGAGACCCGTCTTCGTGGATAAAGGGAAACATCTCGTTCCCTTTTGTATTGATCGTCTCGCCTAGGTTCTTAGGTGTACCCCACGTGCTCCCCTCAAACCGGCTCATGTAAAGGTCTGTGCCGCCCGTCCCCCCGGGCATATTGGATGAGAAATACAAGGTTTTACCATCTTTACTGACCGAAGGATGACCTACGGAGTATTTTTCATCCGATAGCTGGATAAGTTCCGGCTTACCCCAGCTCCCATTTTCTTCTTTTTGGCTATAAAAAAGCTGTAAACGAACGGTTTTATCTGTCTTTTCGGAAGTTTTTGGGTCAAAATTGTTGCGTGTAAAGATCATTTTCGTCCCATCTTCGTACAACGTTGCGGGTCCCTCGTGGTATTTGCTGTTGATGGATTTTGTTAGCTTTTCGGGGGTCCCTAAACGCCCGTTTTCATCGTACTTACTAAAAAAAAGATCGAGATAAGCGCTATTCGTCCGGCTATATCGTTTTCCTCGTGGTACTTCTTCCCGTGCCGAGGCAAAAATTATACCTTCATCATAAAAAACAGGGCCGAAATCTGAATAAGGGGAGTTGATCTCCGCGGGACGTATGTCGTATGTGTCAGTATTTTTATGGAGGTCTTTAAAATTGGCAATAGAGGCCAACCTATTTTTCACCCGGGTGTCACCGGGCGCCTCCTGCAAATAAAGTTTGTATTGTTGCTGGGCTTCTCCCGTTTTTCCGTTGCTCAGGAGCACCTCTGCAAAATCATACTGTACTTCCAGCGGCAGTTTTCCAAGTGCTGCCTTTCGATACCACTCTTCGGCCAACCCCAAGTTGCCAATATTACGATAGCAAGTTGCCACTTGTATATCAACAAATTGGTCGTCCTGTTCCGTGGCTATCTCTTCATAGAGTCGCAAGGCCCCGGGATAGTCAAACTGGTCAAATAGTTGCTGGGCTCTTTCCAGTTTTTTAGCGCGCTTTATTTCATTTTTTTGCGCGATCAACGCGGGGCAAGAGAATAAAACGACCAATACTATAACTACGCGTGAACTTTTCATCTCAAACAGCTTTACTACTAAAAATACCTTGGTGATATGACCCGCCCAGGCACTCCTTTAAATACCCTATAGTTGATCATGAACTCACCAGACCCGGAATTGACCCTGCCCAGGTCAGACGTTACCAAATCATAGGCGAACCCGACTTTGAATTTATTATTCAATTGAAGTTCTAAAAGCGCATTAAATGAATTCAAGTTTCGCATGGACACTCCAGCCCACACCTTTTCGCGGATCAAAAAACTAGCGTTCAGATCCATGTTAACCGGGGCCCCGGGTACAGACTTTACCAGCACTTGCGGTTTGAACTTCAAGGTAGGACTTAAATCAAACAAATAGCCCCCGGAAAGAAAATAATGACGTACCTGCCGGGCCGAGAGTATAAGGTCACTCTCATCGAAAGAGTTTTGCAATAAAAAAGGTATCGAAAATCCAGCGTAGAAGCGATCCGCCTGGTAGTAAATGCCTGCCCCAAAATTTGGCAATACAGTAGATACATTTTCATCGAAGCTGGGGTCTGTAACTCCTGGAGGTAGGGCCAGGTCGGTCAGCTGTTGTTGCTGATTAGTAAGCCCAGCCTGTAGCCCCATGGCAAGAATACCTTTTCCCACCGGGATCTTGTAAGCGTAAGACGCGTAAAAGTTCAGCAGCTCCGTTACCGCTACTTTCTCCCGTTCTATTTGTAAGCCTATGCCCATCTGCTTGAAAGGTCCAGCGGGTAAGTGCCCGGAAAATATTTGGTTGGACGGTGCGCCGTCAAAACCTAGCCACTGTTCCCTAGCCTGTACAGTCAGGTTCAAGGTAGAATCACTACCGGCATAGGCCGGGTTTATAGCTAACCCGTTGAACATGTATTGTGTAAACAGTATTTGCTGCTGTGCTAAGCTGGCTTGGTACAAGCCGCTTAACACCATAGCCAATACCGCAAAAAATTTACTTTTCATAACGGTAAAAGGTTATCGTTTCAACACTACATACCCTTTAAGGGGAGAGTTACCATTGCCCAAGTCAAGGATGTAGAAATAGGTAGCATCAGGAGCTTCTTCATTGCCGATCACCGCTCCTTGGCTCACTTGGCCTCTCCATGCCCTTTCCTGGTTGTTATAACGCGCTCGTTCAAACACCAAGTCACCCCATATATTAAATACTTTGACGTAGTTGTTTCCAAAAGTCTCGATACCCGTGATCTCCCAATGATCAAGAATTCCGTCTCCATTGGGTGAAAGTGCTTCTGACACAAATAATTCTGTCGATGGCGGATCTACCGGCGGGTCCACTGGTGGAGGGGGAGGCGGTGGAGGGGGTGTGGATGACTCCTCAGAAAGAACAGAGATCGTAACCACATCACAAAGTTGATCCGCCCGGTTATCACAGACCGTGACGGTGAAAGTCTCCGTGCCTGTAAAGCCAGCTGAGGGAGAGTAAGCAACGCATGCGCTTGCGGGGTCGGTGACTGTGACCGTCCCATTAGCGGAAGTATTGCCCACCGTAGTAATACTTGTGTTATCTCCATCTACGTCAGTAACGTTCAAACAAACATTCAAGGACGAATCCATGGCGATGGTATAGAAAAGAGAATCTATGGCTACTCCCGCTTGGTCCCGGATGACCGGGGCGTTATTTGCAAAGGCACACCATTCAAAATTACCGATCCCAATATTTTGCATCGATGGATTGGCAGGGGCGGTCACTGCATTGGTAAAAATGATCTCGATCGAATCAATAGCAACAAAAAAGCATAATGAAACATTACCAGCAGTGCTGGAGATATCATCCACCAGGGCATTTCCTGTGAAACTATTATCTCCTTTGAAATCTAAAGCCGTTCCCAGCACAAAATCTCGTTCGTACAGTGTGACCACCTCGCCTTCATGATAGGCATTAACTATTACGGAATCTGTAAACCCGGCAGGATCGGCATCTATATCCAACAAATCAAAACAAAACTGGGCAGCGGGACGATTAAAGGTGATGGTAGTAGCGGTTAATTCCGTGTTAGTACCGGGATCTTGCTCCCACACTACGGAGTTTATGCCCTGTAACCCGCTTGCCGTCGTCAAAGACGTTTGAATGTTAGCCGGATCTCGTGTAGAAAAATCAATGAACAGCCCGCTTTCTATTAAAGTGGTATTGGCAACCTCTACCCCTAGGGCCTTTTCATTCCAATTTAACTCATCTTTTTCGTTACATTGGACATAGACCAGCACTGTTGCGGTATCTCTTTCCTCGATAGTATTGCAAAAGACCGCTGTGTCGGATAAAGCATATTTCAAGGTATCAATCCCAAAAAAACCATTGTTGGGAGAGTAGCTGACCGTGCTATCATTATCAACCAAATTTGCATTTCCTGATAACGGGTACCCTGGGATCAGCGCCCCCACCAACGGCCTAGCACTTGTACTCACATCATTCCCTTGGATGTTGACATTAACGGGAATATTCTCATGGGTTCTACCGAAATCATCCCTCGCTAATGGTTTAAAGTCAAGGTTTTCAATGTTCTCACCGCCGTTATTAGCATTGATCGTATAATCATAGGCCACGGGAGCCACAGTGACTTCCTCATCGAAATGCCATAACCCTACCAATCCTGTCTCATCTCCCCGGAACCTGGTGCACTGGGCATTCATGATCTCGGCAGGTGTACGTACCCTATCCCAAATCCTTAAATCGTCGATGTACCCATTGAAAAAACGATTGGATACCGTCATATCCCCGCCAAGCACCAAGTTACCCGCGGGGGTGCTTTGCGGATCTAGGATGTTCGCCGAGCTAGCGGGATGTGCAGTAGTGAGCACACCATTAATGTAGATCCTTACTTGGTCTGCAGCGACAAATGGCTGGGTATCATTGTCGTAAGAGATCGCGATATGATACCATTCATTTTCATTGAGGGTCTCTACTGTTCTTTTGCGTGATGCTGATAAAGCACGCGTCCGAAATTCTAACTGTCCCGTGTTCTCAAAGATCCGTAATGAAAAAGCTTCATTATTGGACAGTTCTTCAAATCGTCCGACCAGGTTAGCCTCATTTCCGCCGAGTGGTAAACGCCGGATCCGCACCCAAAGCTCTATCGTAAAAGATTGATCTGCCAGCTGGAGCTGGTCACTATCGGCAATAGTGATCGAATCTGAAACACCGTCAAATGCCATAAATTTGTTAAAGTCACTGGCGGGCACACCTGCATCCACTGCTGAAACAGGTCCTTCACCACTAGGGTTACTTGCGGTTAAGTAATAGAAGTAGGTGATGTCATTTTCTACCGCATTGTCAACGTATTGCGTGATGGCAGAAGCTGGAACTGTTGCTACACTGGAAAAGTTCACCCGGTCTAACGAGCGATAGATCGTATATTCTACGACCCCTTCCGAAGCCGGGTTGGCGGACCAGTATAATTCATTTTGACCATCTTCACTGATCACATAAAAGTTACCCGGGGCCGTCGGGACCTGGGCGGTTGCCGTGAGAAATGATACTAAGCCAACAGCAACCAAGAGGCCACGTATAAACGGGCCTCTTGGTATTCTATTTCTAAACCAATCACAATGTTTCATAAACGTTCCGGGTTAATGTAGCATAATCCTTTTTTCAAGCACTTTATTTCCATAAACTAGGCGGCATAGGTAAAGTCCCTTTGCCAGGTTTTCCGTATCAAGCGATACCCTGTAGCTCCTACCGGCTTCAGCCTGCCCGGTATACAAAGTGAGGGACTGATCTCCATGAGCAGAGTACAATTCTACTCTCAACTCCGAGTTTTCGGGAACGGTAAACGCTACCGCAGCATGATCTCTCACAGGATTAGGGTATATAGTAAGCATCGCAGGCTCGAATGTTTCAAACATGTTCGCTGCACTGAGCGGCGTTTTCGATTCCAAGGGTTCATCAGACCTGCCCCTTAAGGCACCTGTGGTCGGCACAGCACTGCCGCTCGTATTCCGAAGTTCCAAACTGCAATTTTCCGTACAACCCGTAACCGTATTGGTAATCGTAATGGTGAACAGTGCCGTGGACCCTGGGGGGCCGGGAACAAAGGTGATGGAAGTAGATCCTTGTCCATTCACAATTTGCCAGCTTGGATTGTTCACTTCCCACTCGTAAGTCCCATTATCTGCAGGAAGTACACTGAGGGTATTACCAGCTCCTTGGCTAATGTTACATACCGGTAGCGTAGAATTATCTGTAACCTCTATGGTTTCAGAATTCGAGCAACCACTCGCAGGATTGGTCACTGTGACGGTAAAATCCCCAGTGATTAAGTTGAACGGGATCAAAAGGTTCTGAACATTCCTATCAGGAAAGAATGATTCCCAGGTCACAGGTACTGTCCATGAGTACTGCGCATTAGGCACACTGGAAGTTGGTGTTAATACCAATCCACCTTGCGCATTAGTTATACACGTATGCTGTCCATCTTCAATTGTAAGATCCGGCACCTCTTCCTCACTGATCACTTCCACTGTAGCCGTAGCATCGCAGCCATTATCCAAATCAGTAACGGTCACAGTGTAGATGCCCGCAGCACTGACGGTCACATTTGGCCCCGGTAGCTGACCTGCCCATTGGACTTGGTAATTTTCCGCGCCATCAAACAATACCGATAATGTAGCACTCGTCGTCGTACAAGTCAGTACATTGCTCACATTCGTGCTGAATACAGGCTCCAACCTCTCTTCTTCTACCTCTATTGTTTCTGTGGTAGTGCATCCATTAGCAGTACCGGTCACAGTCAAAGTGTATAGGCCCGGTTCAGAAACCACGGGATTCTGCTCCGAAGAAACAAAAGCACCAGGCCCAACCCAAGCGTAGGTTACATCGGCTGTTGGTGATGAACCTTGTAAAGAAACACTTGATACCGTGCAAGTTAGTAACCCACTGACTCCAGCGGTGGCACCCGGCCCTGTAATATCTTGCTCTACCTCTACCTGCGCCGTAGAAGTACAACCTGTCACAGGGCTCGTCACTGTAAGTGTGTAAAGGCCGGGAACGGATACCACAGGGTTCTGCTCCAAGGAAGTAAAGACTCCAGGACCCTCCCAAGAATACGTCACGCCAATGGTCGAGGAAGAACCTTCTAATGTAACACTCGTGGTAGTACAGGTCAATAATCCAATCGCGCCAGCTGTAGCTCCCGGCTCGGTAACATCTTGCTCCACTTCTACCTGTGCTGTTGAAGTACAACCCGTCGAAGAGTTAGTCACCGTAAGCGTGTAAAGACCAGGAATGGATACTGTAGGATTCTGTTCCAAGGAGGTAAATGCATTAGGACCCTCCCAAGAATACGTCACGCCAACGGTGGATGACGAACCTTCCAACGTAATACTCGTAGTGGTACAGGTCAGCAACCCACTCACGCCAGCCGTAGCACCCGGTTCTGTAACATCTTGTTCCACTTCTACCTGTGCTGTTGAAGTACAGCCTGTCGTAGGATCCGTCACCGTAAGGTTGTAAAGGCCGGGAAATGATACCAACGGGTTCTGTTCCAAGGAAGTAAAGGCATTAGGACCCTCCCAAGAATAGGCCACACCACTTGTGGAAGACGAACCTTCTAACGTAACACTGTTGATGGTACAGGTTAGTAATCCACTCACGCCAGCTGTAGCTCCCGGCTCCGCAACATCTTGTTCCACCTCTACCTGTGCTGTTGAAGTACAACCCGTCGAAGGGTTCGTCACCGTAAGCGTGTAAAGGCCGGGAATGGATACTACGGGGTTTTGCTCCAAAGAAGTAAAAGCATTAGGGCCCTCCCAAGAATACGTCACCCCGCTAGTAGAAGAGGAACCTTCCAATGTAACACTCGTGGTAGTACACGTTAGCAACCCACTCACGCCAGCCGTAGCTCCCGGCTCCGTAACATCTTGCTCCACTTCTACCTGCGCTGTCAAAGTACAACCCGTCGAAGGGTTCGTCACCGTGAGCGTGTAAAGGCCGGGAATGGATACTGTAGGATTCTGTTCCAAGGAGGTAAATGCACCAGGGCCCTCCCACGAATACGTCACACCAACGGTGGAAGACGAACCTGCCAATGTAACACTCGTGGTAGTACACGTTAGCAACCCACTCACGCCAGCCGTAGCTCCCGGCTCCGTAACATCTTGCTCCACTTCTACCTGCGCTGTCGAAGTACAACCCGTCGAAGGATTTGTCACCGTGAGTGTGTAAAAGCCAGGAACGGATACCACAGGGTTCTGTTCCAAGGAAGTAAAGGCATTAGGACCCTCCCAAGAATAGGTCACGCCAACGGTGGAAGAAGCACCTTCTAACGTAACACTCGTAGTGGTACACGTTAACAATCCACTCACACCGGCTGTAGCTCCCGGCTCTGTAACATCCTGCTCCACTTCTACCTGTGCTGTTGAAGTACAACCCGTCGAAGAGTTAGTCACCGTAAGCGTGTAAAGACCAGGTGTTGATACCACAGGGTTCTGCTCCAAAGAAGTAAAGGCGCCAGGACCCTCCCAAGAATAGGCCACACCGCTTGTAGAAGACGAACCTTCCAACGTAACACTCGTAGTGGTACAGGTCAGCAATCCACTCACGCCAGCTGTAGCTCCCGGCTCCGTAACATCTTGTTCCACCTCTACCTGTGCTGTTGAAGTACAACCCGTCGAAGAGTTAGTCACTGTAAGCGTGTAAAGACCGGGAACGGATACCAATGGGTTCTGTTCCAAAGTGGTAAAGGCATTAGGGCCCTCCCACGAATAAGCCACACCGCTTGTGGAAGAAGCACCTTCTAACGTAACACTCGTGGTAGTGCAGGTCAGCAATCCATTCACACCGGCTGTAGCTCCCGGCTCTGTAACATCCTGCCCAACCTCTACTTGTGCTGTTGAAGTACAGCCTGTCGTAGGATTCGTCACGGTAAGTGTGTAAAGACCAGGTGTTGATACCACAGGATTCTGCTCTAAAGAAGTAAAGGCACCAGGACCCTCCCAAGAATAGGTTACGCCAATGGTGGAAGAAGCACCTTCTAACGTAACACTCGTAGTGGTACAGGTCAGCAATCCACTCACGTCGGCCGCAGCTCCCGGCTCGGTAACATCTTGCTCCACCTCTACCTGCGCTGTCGAAGTACAACTCGTCGAAGAGTTAGTCACTGTAAGCGTGTAAAGGCCGGGAACGGATACCACAGGGTTCTGCTCCAAGGAAGTAAAGGCATTAGGACCCTCCCAAGAATAGGTCACACCAACGGTAGATGACGAACCTTCTAACGTAACGCT
>JANQLQ010000140.1 GCA_028280565.1 Fulvivirga sp. | reverse complement strand
TTAGGTATGGGTTTTGGATGGATTTAGAACAGGATGTGGATCACCCATCCTTTGCAACTCGCTGGCAATAGGTTTGAAACTACAAACCTCATTATCAATTATTTAAATCTGACAAAGTAGTCCTAGCACAAGGATTTTGTCTCCCCCGGGACCAACGGCGCTATTAACACCCGATCGAATGCTTTGCCGGGTGAACTCATAGAGCCTTGTTAAGCTTATTTTGGCAAAAAAAGGGTATTATTAGCCCATTAAGTGAAAGGAATTCCTCTATGTCAAAAATTTTGTTTACCCTAGAAGATAAGCCGACCCTCATTAAATATTTAGTGCAAAAAGGCCTTGCTTCTCATTCCACTGATATTTTATCCCTCCAGAAGGCCGGGGACAGCAATATGAACTTTACCATTCGTATCAAAAAGAAGGAAGGGTCCCTCATTCTCAAACAATCTAAGCCGTACGTGGAAAAATATCCCCAGATCCCTGCGCCTGAACACCGGGTGAGGATGGAGCGTAAATTTTACGAACTGATCGGGAGGTCGGACTGCCTAAAACAACAGGTGCCGAGCGTCCTTTTTTCTGACGAAGAGCAAGACGTACTGGTCCTAGAAGACCTGGGCGAATTAAGTTCTTATGAACGATTGTATACAGGAGAAAAGATCAGTAAACAAGAGATCGACCAGCTACTGGTGTGGCTTAAGACCTTGCATTCATTAAAGTTTACCGGGGCCGAAAGAGCGGGGCTTGAGAATAGGGAAATGCGGGTACTCAACCATGAGCACATCTTTGACCTACCGCTTAGAAAAGATAACGGCTTAGACCTAGACACCATCACCGAAGGGCTGGCCGGGCTGGCAAAAAACCTGCAAGATCACGAGTCTTATGTGCAGTCGGTAAAAAATAAAGGACAACGCTACCTTCAAAACGATTCGTTCTTGCTGCATGGAGATTACTACCCGGCCAGCTGGCTTCGTAAAGCCCAGCAGGTCTACATCATAGACGTGGAATTTTCCTTTTTTGGGCCCCGGGAGTTTGACCTAGGGGTGATGATGGCCCACCTCATTTTATCCGGGCAGCAAGAATCCCTCGTAGATTATGTCCTAGCACAATATCCCGGCCTGCAGGTAGACCTCGTCAAGGCCTTTGCAGGCATAGAGATCATGCGTAGGCTGATCGGGGTGGCCCAATTGCCCCTGGCCGCCGACCTAGAGCAGAAAAAAATATGGCTCAAGCGGTCGAAGTCACTGGTTTTGGGCTAAATTCAACGCATGAAAACATTGATAATCATTCTCTTAATTTCTTACCCATTGCTAACCTATGTACGATATCATGCTATTAAGGTAGCGTATCATTCGTTAAGGGAAATCCAGCAGTTCGTCCTCATTCCAAGTCAGCAGGTGTACCGGCCTTTAAACACTTGGGCAGCCACGAGTATGTGGAGAAGCTGACCACAAGAATTCCAAGAGCCATGCAAATGCGCCTGTAGTCTCTTTCATGGTTACACAGAGACAACTGAATCTAAGGGTCCGGCTCATAGCCCTGGACGATTAAAAATCATAAAAACGAACAAAACAAGTGGTAAAAGCTATGAAAAAAATAATCTTGATCTTACTTGCAGCTTTGGGCTTAGGAGCTTGTACACCAAAGGAAGTCCCGGTATCCAAGCCATCGTTCGCGGACCAAGTGAACGTGTTCATGGGAACAAGCAGCGATCATGGGCAGCTCTCACCCTCGGCTACCGTACCCTTTGGATGGGTAAAAGCAGGACCACAAACGACCAAGCCCAACCATTCGGGGTACAACTATGCTTCAACAGGGTTTGTCGGGATCACCCATAATAGGATCGAGGGTGTGGGGTGCCGGGGGGCAGGGGGCAGTATTTTGGTAAGCCCCGTGGGAGGTACGGGAGAAATGGTGAAAGATGCCGAAATAGCAGTCCCGGGATATTACTCTGTCGCGCTACAAGGAGGGGTGCAGGTGGAAGTCACAGCTTCCGCTACCACCGCTTACCACAGGTACCGCGCAGAGGTGGACACCCTGGTCCTGGAAGTAGATCTTACGCATTCTTTTGCCCGGTTTTTAGAAGCCCATTACGAGGAGCAAGACGCCTCCATCGTAGGGTGGGTGATGGCCAAAAACGTATGCGACAAAGGCGCCTTCCAGCAGCGGTTCCAAATAGTGGCCCAAGGAGGAGTATTTCAAAAGATTGACAGCACGAGGTTCCAAATTGTCTTAGCTTCCCCTTCCGGGCAGTTTGAGATCGCCGTTAAGCTGGGAGATCCCTTAACAGGGGACCAGCTCTGGGATTTCGACCGGCAAAAGGCAGCAGCACAGGCGGCTTGGAACACCGTACTGGGCAGGATCAAAGTGCAGGGCCCTGATAGTTTGCGGTCACTTTTTTATTCCAACCTGTATCGTACCCTGCTGGCACCCCATAAGCTGGAGGATGGAAGGTTTCACGGGTGGTCCGTATGGGATAACTTTCGCACTTCTATGCCGTTGTGGTCCTTGGCTTACCCGGTCGAATTCCAAGAGGTGCTGGATGCGCTCACAGCACTTTATAAAACGGGCAAAGCAGACTGGGCCAGGGAGGATGAGCCTGCTCCCACGGTAAGAACAGAGCATTCGCAGATCGTTTTGTTAGATGGCTACCGAAAAGGATACCGTGTGGATTTTGAGAACATACTGGATTCCTTGCTGGAAGAAGGCCGCCGGCTCTCCTTTACTTCGCCGGATAAGGTCTTAGAGTCCAGCTACGACCTCTGGGCTCTTAGCGAGATTGCCGGAATTTTAGAATTGCCTGCCTTATCCGACAGCCTTCTTTCCAAAGCACTCGATTACAAAAT
>JANQLQ010000299.1 GCA_028280565.1 Fulvivirga sp. | reverse complement strand
ACACAGCAGATTCCTGCTCTCGCGCATCGCTCACCCTGCAAGGCTGGCAGGAATGACGATAAAGAGTTTTTTTTCGTTTTTGATGAGGACACCCAACGGCCTCATTTTTAGCTAAATCCCTGTCTGTCAAATAATTGAATATGAAAAAGTAGTACTAGGTTCGCGATCAAGACAAACAATGTCTTTTTATGCCTATTATCCCCGGGTCCAGGTAAACAAGCTCGAACAATGAAAAAGCTTTATCAAGCTATGTGCCTATCACGGCCAGGTGTACTGTACTATAGTGACCGAGGGTGTCCGGTATCGTGACATACTTCAACCTTTTGATTACATAATTAACTGATTTTTAGATATTTATGTTTTTGGCACGCCAATTGGAAAACCCTTAACAGGTCAGTTCTTCTTAACGACAGAAGAAATCCCGTCATAAGACGGGAAAAACTCAAAATAAATAAGAACTATACGTCGGGTTGTTTCGTATAACCCGGTAGGATTATATAGTTTTTTCAAGTTTAGGTTAATAAAAGGGGCAGAAGGGATGTCCCTTTTTTTATTTATCCCTGTCCTGGCTTTTGAAACAGGATCTACGTCATCCTTTTAAGGGAAGATATACCAGTTCACTGAGTTCATTTTCAATAAACATTTCATTAGCCAACTGCTGAAGGTCATGGGAGGTAATTTTCTTGATCTTGTCAAAGGTGGCTTCCAGGGTATCTACACGACCGAGGTCAAGGATACTTTTAGCCATCATCAGCATAAGACTGGCATTATTCTCCTCTGCCATAGCCAGCTGTCCCATGATCTGCTCTTTCGCCGTATGCAATTGTAAGGTCCCCAGCGGTTTTTTCTTTAACATTTGCAACTCCTTTTTCACCATTTTAATGCTACGAGGAAGTTGACTGGGTTCGGTACCAAAAAATATGGCAAAGAGTCCTGTATCCGTGTAAGGATGATAAGCTGCATCAATGGAGTATACAAACCCATGCTTTTCACGCAAGGCAAGATTAAGCCGTGAGTTCATTCCCGGGCCTCCTAGGATGTTTGTCAGCATAAAAAACGGGATCCGCTTAGGGTCGTCGAGTGCATAGGCCTCTCGCCCGATAGCGCAGTGGGCTTGTGTAAGTTCTCTTCTCACTTCCTGGCACCGGGCACTGTAGTCCTTGAATTTAGACCTTTCAAAACCGGCATCCATCCGGGGGACATCTTTTAGGTATTTATCGGCCAATCGGAGCACCTTTTTTAAAGGTATATTACCTACAACACAAAATACAAGGCGCTCGGTATTGATATGATCTCGCATGAACTGCTCGAAATCTTCTCGATGAAAAGATCTAACACTTTGAGCGGTACCGAGTATATTCATGCCTAGCGGATGGTCACCAAATACTACCGTATCGAACTCATCCTGGATGGCATCATCGGGTGCGTCATGGTACATGGCCATTTCTTCCAAAATGACATTACGCTCTCTTTCGATCTGTTTTTCAGGGAAAATAGAGCTAAAAGTGATGTCTGCTAATAGCTCGAAAGCCTTTTCAAAATGAGCTTCCAACACAGAGGCATAAAAAGTGATCTTTTCCTTGGTGGTATAGGCGTTAAGCTCCCCTCCTACCGAATCGATCCGGTTCAGGATATGGAAAGCCTTCCTCTTTTTTGTGCCTTTAAAGGCCATATGCTCCCAAAAATGAGCGATCCCTTGATTTTCATGGGACTCATCACGACTGCCAATGTCCAGCATAAAGCCGCAGTGGGCTATCTTAGTATGTGCTACCTGCCTATGGATCACCCTAATCCCATTGGGCAGTACGTGCATATCGTATTCTCTCATCTCCTTATTCGAGACAAAGGTACCATTTTTAGTTTTTTTAATGGCCACCCTACTAGTGGATAAGCATACGATGAGCAAATTATACCGGAAAAGAATGATTCGCCGAGATTGCAGTGATACCGTTAGATTCCATCGGCGAACAAAAACGACCGGAAACGGGCACACCGTTACCGCGAAACGCGGCTCAAAGCCTAAATTCAGCCTTATTCCTTGGCACATGGATTGTATATTGTTCGGTGGGGTTAATTTCTGTCGCTTATGCAAACTGTTGAAACTTGTTTTACACTCAGCTACACGGAACACCAATATAGACTAGCGCAGGCCTACGTGGAGGACATGAAGAAGCATCCTAAAAGGGTCTATTGGATAGGGAAGGAAGGTAAAAGTGATGAAGAGCTTATTCTTTCCCATGTAGCGCATAAAATACTATCCGGGTTTTATAACAACTATGATCCGTCATTTGCCAAACAGCAGATCTTGGACATGAAAAACCAAAGCTCGCTGGAGTGACGTGTTATGCTATTTATACCAGCCATTTCTTAGTCAAGTAAAATACTGCGTATCTTCTTCCAAACTGGCATAGTTATCATATTAGAAGGATCTAGTTGTACTTCGTCATATTCAATTATTTGGTAGACAAGGATTTAACGGTAAAGGAACCCTTGAGATACCCTCATCAAAAACGAAAAAACCTTTTTTATCGTCACTCTGCCAGCCTTGCCGGGTGAGCGATGCGCGAGAGCAGGAACCTGCTGTGTCGTTGGACGTGAGCTTTTTTTTGAGTGTACTGGGTTTTCGTTTCACGACTTCGCAGATTCCTTATCACGCCTAGCCCTACCCTACACACAGGCTGTAAGGGAATGACGAGGTTAGAAAGTAAGGAATGAACGTTCCCAGGTATGGGCTTTAGATGGATTTCGAGCATGAGGTTGATCACCCGTCCTTTGCAGTTCGCTGGCACTAACCGAAACATCTTAAAATATAGCTTAACTTACCAAAATTAAACTTCCTACGATCAAAGCTAATTTTCAAGAACGCTCTTTTATATGATCATGGGGCACTAACGAGAACGCCCGGATTACAAATCCTATTGCTTGATAAGCACGCATTACGCTACGCTAAATGCGCACTAGGTGAGAAGTGAAAGCATTGAAAATTTAAGTGGCATAAGGAGGGGAGACATCCAGGAACAGCACGGCCCATTTGAAGCCTGTGGGCAAGCAGCCTATAGGGGCTGTATAGCGCGTTTCGAGGGGAAAGTGGGCTTGGTTGCTGGCGCCCTTTTCTTTTGTTTCGTTTTCTTTTGGGCGGGCAAAAGAAATGAAAACTGGACTTAGAACCACGAAATCCCGCGTATATTGCTTATTCTCAGGCTGGCATTACCCGAAACATTTCAAAAATATGGCCTGATTTACCAAAATTAAACGTTCTACGATCAAAGCTAATTTTCAAGGACACCCTCACTAGATAGTCCAATCCAGCCCCCCCGCAACAGACCCTGCACAGGTATGAAAGGTCTTATTCTCAGCTGTTAAGTTGAGGGGGCTAGGTTGATCGTTGGATATCCTAAATTCTATCCAGCACTTTGCGAATAAGGCTATCCACTATCTTTGCCGGGTTTTTAGAGAACCTATTCCTGGGCCGGTTGGCAATGATAGCGTTGATACTAATGATCTCATGCCCTAGCATACGCCCCATGGCATAATACCCGGCAGTCTCCATTTCAAAGTTGGTCAGCCACATGCCGTTGTTATTGAAATAACATAGCTTTTCAAGTAGCTTAGGATAGGTGAGTCCTAGCCGTATCTTCCGGCCCTGCGGGGCATAAAATCCCGGGCAGGTAACGGTATTGCCTACCACCATACCTTCTCCTAATTTTTCCAACAGCGACTGCGACCCCCTAACCACATAGGGTTTAAAAGGTAGGCCCACTTGCTCCTGTAATTGGGCGGCGGTCTCCAACTCGTGCTTTTCTTGGGGAAGGTTATAAAAGAACATCAAAGTATCTAGCCCAACGGCATGGTCGGAGACCAGGTGGGTGCCAAGGGGGATCTCTTCTTGTAGTGCCCCCGAAGTGCCTACACGGATGATCTTGAGCTTGCGTTTTTTTTCTTTGACCTCTCTTTTTTTCAGGTCAATATTAGCCAGTGCGTCTAGCTCTGTTAGGAAGATCTCGATATTATCCGTACCCATCCCTGTACTGATCACCGTCAATCGTTTGCCCCGATAAGTGCCAATGTGGGTAATGAACTCCCTGCGGTTCATCTCGAATTCCAACTCATCAAAATATTGACTGATTTTGTAGACACGGCTCGGATCACCTACGGCGATTATAGTGTCGGATAAATGCTTAGGGAGAAGATTAAGATGATAGACACTTCCGTCCTTGTTCAGGACAAGCTCAGACTCTGGTATTTTGCCCATTATTCCTCGATGCTAAAGGGCGATAAGATAGCTATTTCAGCCTGATTAAAAAATCTATTACGGTTTAATTAAAGGTTAATTCTTACATCAACCTTTTATAGGTTGTGCCGGGTTACCAAAAACGGTTTCCCCGCTCTTGACGTCAGCGATCACCACAGACCCTGCCCCTACCCGTGCTCCTTCACCGATCTTGATCCCTGCTACGACGATGGTCCCCGATCCAATGAAAGTGTCATCTCCCACGGTTACACCGGTATTGATCACACTCCCTGCTCCCACCTGCACAAAATTGCCTAGTTCAGCTTCATGATCTACGATAGCGCCGGTGTTTAAAATACAGTGGTTCGAGATCTTGGCTTTATTCCCGATGCTCACCCCGATATTAATAAAATTCCCATGGCCAATATGGGCGGTTTCCGTGATATACGCCGCACTATGAATGGCATTAACAGGCATAACTTTTCGTCTTGTATTCAGTAATTCTACCAGGTTCTTACGGTAGGCATTATCGTCAACGGCCACGAAAGCTTCACATTTTTTGTCAATGTATTTGAGAAAGCCATCATCATCGGTGCTGCCTAAAACCGTTATTTCCCCGATTTCCTGGCCATGGAGTTCTTTATCATCGTCCAAGTATCCGTAAACAACAATATCATGGCTCTCAAATATCTCATGGGCGGCACGGCCTAGGGCATTGGCACCGAAAATCATCACTGGGTTCTTCATAGCTCTTATAATTGGATGGACAAAGCTAATTAATCCTCCCGCTTTGTCAAGTTTGCCAACTTTAGAAAACTGGAGTTAGGCACCTGTATGGGGAAAGAGGAAATCAGAAAGAGGGAATCAGAAAGAGGAAAAGAGAAGGCGGTCAAATTGAAACCTCTCCAACTGGACAACCTTCTCTTTTCCTATTTCATATTTCTGATTTCCTATTTTCTCCCACAAGGTTTGGCCGGTTTAGCTTTGAAGAAACAAGACAGGTAAGGCTAATATCTTGCTCTTCTTAACCATGGGTTACCAAACATTAGGATCATAACCAGGAACGGGAGGAACCCTATCTTGTAACGAATTAAGGTACCGAAGTTAGGCGTAGAAAATGCCAGTAACACTGCCATGACCAAGGAATACATCAAGACACCCAAGACTAATATGGCGTCTTTTTTAGAAGAAGGTAGCTTACTCCAAAAGACAGCGACTACAGTGATAACGGCAAGAAACAGGTTCTCTAATACCGGTACCACAAACAATATGGAGCGGACCTCCCATACAAATGGCCGAAAGAGACCCGATACCAACGCTAGTGGTAAATTTTCAACGAATGAAAACACATGGGGACTCAACTCATGAAATCGTATCACCCGGTCCGGTTTGGAATGGGCTACAAAAGCATCGTGGTTATCCACGATCACTTGTAAGATCCGTGACAGGTAAAAATTAAGATGTAGCCTTGATATTGCAAAAAGCATCATCGAGCTAACGACAATGAAAAAAATTGCCAGGTAAAAAAAATTGTAAGAGAGGTTTTTTCGATTGATATAACGCGTTACCACCATGGCAAAAAGGGTCACGAAGAGTAAACCCGCATAATAGTATTTCACCTGCCATAGTAAGAAGAGTAGGCTTAACGCCCCCAACAATCGTAAAACGGAAAATCCTTTGTTCCCGTAATACATAGGCAAAACAATGGCTAGAATGCCACAAATACATCCTAAGGCAAGACTTTCTTTCATAAGACCCGAACTCCAAAATACCACGGAAGGAAGGCAGAAAAGACCTACCAGCACGATATGGATATTTCTCCTCACCGTAGGGGCCAGCGCCCGGACCAAAGACCAAGCCCCTGTAAAACTGGCAAAAGAAAAATAGGCTGAAACCAACCAGTAATTATTGGCCGTCAGTAAGTTAAAAAGGCTCACTACTTTGACAAAAAAAACATTGGGTTTCCAGGTATAGGGCAAAGTAATAATGGCCGGGTCCGAGGTCCACCAAAACTGTACATAGCGCGCAGGATCATTCAAAGCCAATACCGCTAGCTCCTTCCCTGCATTGAAAAAAGTAAATGTGTCACCCCCTGCATAGTAGTGCCTGTAAAGGAGTCCCAGGCTGATCCCTGCCAAGATCTTCAGGGACCACAGGGGCCAGTAGAGCCTGGCCAGCTTCTCCTGCCGGACGCCTGTATACAACCACCCGCTTAAACCGGCTAGGATAGCAATATTCAGCAGGTAAGCGATCAAACCTCCTGGGGCTTTCGCACGATACTTACCCCGATCTTACAATCCAGGCATCTCTTTCTCAAGCAATAATTATCGTACAATTGTATCATACCTTGGCTGTCCAATGCTGACTGGGCTTGCAGACCGCACTTCTTCCACAACCGGGTTTTCTTATTACCTTCTGCGGCCAGTTCTTGAAGCAGGGTGACTGCTTGGTCCACATAGTGCTGCTCATCTATGGTTTTGCCATACGCAACAAGAATGGGCGCCACCGTATTGATACCTATATTTTCGATGCTGGCTGCGCCTATGGAATTAACTTTGGCCATCGTCTTTTTACCGAACAGGTAATGATCGTTCCAATACCGGCTGGTGCTCTTTTCAAAGGTTCTCAACAGCTGGTCCCTGCTCTCTACTTGCAAAAACCTAGAAAAAAGACCTTTGGGATCACTCAAAGTACCGGCAAGCTGTGCTATCCTTAGCGTGGGGAAATTAGCCGGTCTAAGTCGCATAAATTTCCATTGATGATGAGAGAGCGGAGGTTTCAGCTGGTATTTATGGTAGAGAAAATTATACTCGTCCAAAAGCTTTTTTGAGTATTCATCGGGTGCTCCTTCCAAGAATCCAGCTTGACCGAATAATAGGGCCTCCAATTGGTGAATCTTATCCGAATGCTTGGCAAGTACTTTGAAGGGCACGCGTTCTGCCAGCCCTAAGAACTGGTCCGAATTGGTCTTGAAACCAAAGTTTTTACACACCAGTTGGTAAGCCGTTTCTTCCCAATCATTGCCGTTTTTTTTTAGCAAACTGAGCACCGCGCCGGACTTTTCAGACAAACGCTCCATGGCCGCGGTATCCAGCATGGACCGGGTGATCAACCCATCGACGTGCGCCAGTTGGTTTTCACAAGGGATGTCATGGACATGATTGATCAATTGATGGTACTTGTCAAGTAATGCCGGGTCTACACGGTCCTTTAAGATCAGCGTAGGGATCTCTGTACCATCGTTTCGCCTAATTTCAGAATCGTGGTCCCACACCACGTGCAGGATCACACTGTCATAAGCTTTGTCACGGGTATGCCCATGCGCATCCCAGTCTGATGACCGGTTGTGAATCTCTACATTCCCTCTCCAGTCAAGTGTGTCTATTTTTACCCGCGCTTCGCTGAAGTCCGGCCCCGAATCGGAGTTATGAAAGCCAGGCTTGATCACTGAAACCGGCTTTCCGCCAGCGGTACTGAGACCCGTTTTATTAAAATATTGATGTTGCCATACAAAGTGTAGAAAAGCTTCTTGCATTAGGTGGGGAGATATTTTTGTAAGTATTGGTTCATTTCGTTGTGCATATTACCGGCTTCGCGTTTTGCATTTTTCGCAAAGTCCCTGTCCTTAGAGGCATAGATTATAGCACGGGTGTTATTGACGATCAGGCCACATTCTGCATTCATTCCTAACCTGGAGACAGCCTCAAGGTCACCGCCCTGGGCTCCTATTCCCGGGACCAGGAAAAAATGCCCCGGGGCCAACTGCCGTATTTCGGAGATTTTATCGGCACGAGTAGCGCCTACCACGTACATAAGCTGGTCTTCCGTGGCCCAGTTTTGGCTTTTACGGATCACTTCTTCGTAGAGCGCCTGCCCGGTGCTTTCGCTTTTGATCAATTGGAAGTCTTGGCTGCCTGTATTAGAAGTATGGGCCAATAGGATCACCCATTTATTATCAAACCGCAGGAAAGGGGTTACAGAGTCGTGCCCCATGTAAGGAGCTACGGTGATGGCATCAAAATCCATCACCTCCAAAAAAGCCTTGGCGTAGAGCTGGGAGGTATTACCGATGTCCCCGCGCTTAGCATCGGCAATGGTAAAAATACCCTTTGGGATATATTCAACAGTTTTTGCTAAGCTTTCCCAACCCGAAGGGCCTAATGCTTCGTAGAATGCAACATTGGGTTTATACGCTATACAATGCTCGACGGTGGCATCAATGATCTGCTTATTGAATTCGAAGACGGGATCTTTTTCTTTTAAGAGATGTTGCGGTATTTTTTCCAGGTCAACATCCAGGCCAACGCAGAGGTAAGAACCCTTTTGGCGGATAGCTTCGAACAATTGGGCTTTCGTCATCCCAACAAAAATAAAAAAAGGTCGGAAATATCGACCTTCTTAGTATGGTTTATGTTGGGCTCGCCCTTTATGGGCACGCCGCGATATTAGCGCAGGTCGATGATCTCAACCCCTGGATAATTGGCAGCATCAAACTCAAAAGCACTGTCTTTTACGGAAACCTTGGAATCAAAGTCCCGGATAGCATAGATGTATTGATTGCCGGATTTTTCGAACATCGTCCAGCCCTTGAGCAAAAGATCTTTTTTAGATATAAATAATTTTATCTTGAAAAACTGTGCATCCAAATCATTCGGAACCAAGTCGATGACATGCGTCATTTCACCTTCCTTGGTTTCGTCTCCCATGTAAATGTATTTGTAGCCATCTTTATAGGCATCATAGATCTTTGAAGGAGTGATCTCATCTTCATCGGGATCGTAATTATCAATATTCACCTCGTTGACATCCGGCAGGTAGGTCCACACCGTAGTGCCATTATTGATAACGACCTGCTCTTCGAGCTCCAGCTTGTACATGTCGCCTTTCACGGTAATCTTACCTTTAAACTCATCGTTTATCCCCTCAGCCTCGTTTACCAAGGAATTCGAGATCGATGCGCTGTATGCGCCTATCGACCTGATATTCTCGCTCATGTTATCCAAAACCTTGCGGGCTTGGGGATCGTATTGCGCAAAAGCGGATACTCCTGCCAACCAGGTCACCATCAAAAACAGGTACTTTTTCATCTTTTTAAATTAAGTATTATTTCTTAAGATTTGCAAAATTAATCTAAATCACTCAATAATTGTTCCAAACTGTATTCATCTTGAACCAATACTTCCCTGGCCTTGCTTCCTTCGAAGGGCCCCACAATCCCTGCGGCTTCTAATTGGTCGATCAATCGGCCTGCCCGGTTGTAGCCAAGTTTGAGTTTACGCTGAATGAGCGAAGTACTACCTTGCTGGTGTGTTACAATGAGCCTGGCCGCTTCTTCAAAAAGCGCATCCCTGTCGGCCAAGTCAATATCTCCTATGCCCGAGCCTTCATCATCACCCACGTATTCAGGGAGTATATAGGCGGTTTCGTAACCTCTTTGCGAGCCAATATAATCGCAGATCTTATCTACTTCCGGGGTGTCTACAAAGGCACATTGAAGCCGGATAATATCTGACCCCTGGGATAGCAGCATATCCCCCATACCGATCAACTGGTCAGCGCCGCCGGTATCTAATATGGTGCGGGAATCAATTTTCGAGGTCACCCGGAAGGACAACCTGGCGGGAAAATTAGCTTTGATCACCCCTGTGATCACGTTAACGGAAGGTCTTTGTGTAGCCACTACTAAATGGATACCAATGGCCCGCGCTAATTGTGCAAGTCGTGCGATCGGGGTTTCTACCTCTTTCCCGGCGGTCATCATCAAATCCGCCAACTCATCGATCACCAGTACGATATAGGGCAAAAATCTATGCCCCTGGTTGGGATTTAGCTTTCTCGCCACAAATTTGGCATTGTATTCTTTCAAGTTCCTGGCGCCTCCATCTTTTAATAAGTCATACCGGTTATCCATTTCTATGCACAGCGAATTCAAGGTATTTACCACCTTCTTGGTATCTGTGATAATGGCTTCTTCGCTGTCAGGCAGCTTTGCCAGGAAGTGTCTTTCTATCTTATTGAACAGGGTGAGTTCCACCTTTTTGGGATCTACCAATACAAACTTAAGTTGTGACGGATGCTTTTTGTAGAGCAATGACGCCAATATCACGTTTAAGCCTACTGATTTTCCCTGGCCCGTGGCCCCTGCCATCAACAGGTGCGGCATTTTGGCCAGGTCGATGAGATGTACCTCGTTAGAGATGGTTTTCCCCAAAGCCACGGGCAATTCCCTGTCGCTTTTCATGAATTTTTCCGTAGACAGTACCGATCTAATACTGACCATCTCCCTGTTTTTATTAGGCACTTCTATACCTATGGTACCTTTACCGGGTATGGGCGCTATGATCCTGATCCCAAGGGCGGCAAGGCTTAACGCTATGTCATCTTCCAGGTTTTTGATCTTCGATATCTTGATGCCGGCATCGGGCACGATCTCGTACAGGGTAACAGTGGGTCCAATGGTAGCCTTGATGCTGGTGATCCCGATCTTGAAATTCACCAGGGTCTCGATGATCTTATCTTTGTTCTGCTCTAGCTCCTGTTTCGTTACTTGTATTTTCTCTCCTTCGTATTCGTTCAGCAGGTCTAATGTAGGGTATTGATAGGCGCCTAGGTCCAGTGTAGGATCGTAATTTTCTTGTATTTCAGCCTTTTCTTCCTCTACGTTTTCTTGTGCAACAGAAAAAGCCGGCTCTTCTACCTCGGGAGTTGCTATTGGTTCCTTCCGTGGAGGGTCTTGACTTGGGTATTCCACATCCAGTTCTAGCGTGGCAGCTCTTTGTTGGTTTTGTTCTTTCTTTTTCTCCACTTTTTTCTTTTCAAAGAGCAATTCACTTTTAGACTTGCGTTCCCAGTTGTCATTTTCGTCTGGGTACGAGTTTTCTTCTTCCAGCAGGTCACTGAGATCGCCTTCCGAGACATCATCATCTATCTTTTTCATACCCTCTACCGCGGATTCCAAGTTTTTTTCGATGTCTTCCACACCTTCTTTTAGAGCTCCTTTGAAGCTGAGCACCGAGGTAACATTAAAAAAGTAGATCACAAAGACTAAAAATGAGAATATGAGCAGCAAAAGCGTACCCCAGCCCACTAAACCTTCTAGCACTACCGATATTTCGTATCCTATCCCGCCTCCCAGGAATCCCCACTCCGATACACCTTCGGTGTTAAATACGAGGTATCCTAGTAATATGCTGGCCCACAAAGTAAAAAATAAGGTGAACATGGTAGCGGAAAACAGGGAGATCAATGTTCTCCTGAATACTACCCGGTAGCCCAACACGAAAAGCCAAGGAGGCAGGAGAAATGAGGCTAGCCCGAACCATTTGAAAATAAAAGTATGGGAGATAATAGCCCCATACAGTCCCAGCCAGTTTTCCGTATCTTTCCCGGATTGGATCAATCCCGTGGCGGACACGGCTCCCACCACACTTTGATCGGCTTTCCCGGTGAACAAGTAGGACAAAAAGGAAACAAATAAGAATAGCGCGCTGATCAGAAGAAAAAATCCTATCGTAAGGTGTAGCCGCCTATCTTTAAAAAACCCTAGTTTTAGGTGGATCTTCTTTTTCTTGCTTTTCTTGGATTGCTTAAAAGTATTGCTTTTGTATGTGTTTTTGGCCATTTTGAAAGAACAAAGCTAATAAAAAATAACGCTATCTCTCTTGAAAAAATATACTTTGCGCCAGGTAGATCTGCAATAAGCCCGCTATGATCTATCCTTACTATAAACACGTAATAACTTTAATGCCTGGTCTTTATCTAGGCTAGATGCCAAACTATTTTTTGGTCCCGTTCTTAACGTCGGCAGCCAGCAATAAACCATCGGCACCCCTATATTTTGCCTACTGCCCTTTGCCTATCGCCGACTGATCACAAGCTTCACAAAATCGTAAATATAGCTCACCATGCACCCTATACGTCAAAATCAAACTTAACCCTCATACCTCCTTGCTCAATAAATGAATTCGAGGTGTAAATATACTAGCATCCTGTTAAAACAAGAATCCTGCCATGCGTCTACCCGGGTTCTTTTTTATTCACTGTTTCCCGCGATGCCATTTAAGACCAGTGGTCGCTCCTTAATCCCCGGCAAGGAACCAACACACGGCAGTTTCCCTACTAGGTGAGGGATCCGAAAGCATGCTAAAAGTAACGGCATTGAACCCAGGTCACACACCGGTACTACCTGCTCAAAGACTGATCTATGGCCCGGTTCAACCGTTTTACAAAGCTAGGGCCTTCGTAGATAAAACCCGTATAAATTTGTAACAGCGAAGCCCCTGCAGCCATTCTCTCGACAGCATCCTGCGGGGTCATTATCCCACCTACGGAAATGATAGGAAACCCGGGGCCTAACCGGTCCCGCAAAAACGTAAGTACCTCCAAGGCCCTTTCTTTTAAAGGTTTTCCACTTAAACCTCCCGCGCCGATTTCGTTAATTCGTGCCTTGGGCGTAACTAACCCTTCCCTGGAAATGGTGGTATTGGTAGCAATAAGACCGTCCAGCTTCACCTTTTTTGTGATCTCTACAATGTCTAATAGCTGCTCTTCGGTGAGATCTGGCGCTATTTTAAGCAAAATAGGTTTCCGTGCCGGCTTTTCGCCATTTAACTTTTGCAGTCCTGATAAGAGTCGTGTAAGCGGTTCTTTCTCCTGCAACGCGCGCAGGTTAGGGGTGTTCGGAGAGCTTACATTCACCACGAAATAATCTACATGGGGGAATAGCCCTTCAAAAGCTTTTTCATAGTCGCTGGCAGCTTCTTCATTAGGTGTGGTCTTATTCTTGCCAATGTTACCCCCTATGATGATCCCCGGGATTCTTTTTTCCAGCCTGGCCATGGTTTTAGGCAGCCCTTCATTGTTAAACCCCATCCTATTGATCACGGCAACATCTCCCGGGAGCCTGAACAGCCTAGGTTTATCGTTCCCCAGCTGTGGTTTTGGCGTGGTGGTACCTATTTCTACAAATCCAAAACCAAAGCAGGCCCATTCATCGATAAGCTTGGCATCTTTGTCAAATCCCGCGGCAAGACCTACAGGGTTTTTGAATTTAATCCCAAAATATTCTCTTTCAAGGGTCGGGGAATCATACGAATACAGTCTTTTCCAGGCCCCCTTCACCCCGGGGAACTTACCTAAGAATTTAATAAGCCCAAATGTAAAATGATGTATTTTCTCCGGGTCAAAAAGAAAAAGTACCGGGCGGATGAACGATTTGTACACTAAGTATAGGTAGAGTTTAAATTGACGGCAAATATAAGAAAACCATTGTCCCGAAGGAACATCTCCGAAGGGGGGTTTACGCGGGGCACTGGCTCATAGCACACCCCCTCACCAACAGGCCGTGGTACTGGCCGGGAAAAACATACGGTCAATCATCAACCCGTCCCTGTTTGACTAACAACGACCTAAGATTGAAAAGATACGAACAGGCCATCATTTGCCATGCGGGTACTTTAGACAAGACCCTAAAGAAGACACCTCTTTTGTAAAACACTACATCCTGATCTACAAATTTCAACCTTTTGGCATGTTTAGCCTAGGCAAGGAAATTTAGGGTAATTCTCTCTTTTTAACTCCTAGGATGAAAGTCCTGTACCACCTGTCTCAAATAGTCACGATCCAAGTGGGTGTACACCTCCGTAGTGGTGATGGACTCGTGCCCCAGCATTTCCTGTACCGCCCTTAAGTCCGCACCTCCTTCTATCAAATGGGTGGCAAAAGAATGCCTAAAAGTATGTGGGCTTATATTTTTATTTATCCCCACTTTTTTTGCCAGGTTTTTGATAATGGTAAACACCATGACGCGTGTAAGCTTTTTACCTCGCCGATTCAAAAACACATAGTTTTGATGGCCTTCTGCTATGGATACATGCACACGTATCTCTTGGATATAAATCTGCAAGTATTTGAGTGCGTCTTTTCCTATGGGGACCAGGCGCTCTTTACTCCCCTTTCCGACTACCCTGAGAAATCCTATGTCTTCGTATATATTGGTTAACCTAAGATCGACTAGCTCGCTCACCCGCAACCCCGAGCTGTAGAGGACTTCTAACATAGCCCGGTTACGGGTCCCTTCCGGTGTAGAGTGATCAATACCTTCCAACAGGGTAACGATCTCTTGGTAACTCAACGTGTCAGGGAGCTTCCTGCCCAGTTTTGGAGCTTCGATCAGTAGTGTGGGATCTTTTTCCAAGATATTTTCAAAGAGCAGGTATTTATAGAATGCTTTGAGGCCGCTGATCACCCGGGCTTGCGTCCTTGGTGTCATACCCAGGGTATGGATGTATTCCAAAAAATCCTGAAGGTGGGTAGAGTTTACGTCCAGCGGGGAAATACCCGGATTGGACAATTCAACAAACTGTTTTAGCTTTACTACATCATGGACATAGGCTTCCACGGAATTGCCTGAAAGCGATCTTTCCAAGCGGAGATAATTTTGAAACTGGTGGATGGATTGGTCCCAATTCATAACTCCTAAAGTGCAATAATTTATGAAGATCATCATCATCAATGGCCCAAATCTGAATCTTTTGGGAAAGCGCGAACCGGGAATATACGGCAACCTCGACTTTGAAACGTTCTTGTCGCAACTAAAAGCCGGGTTTCCCGGGGTGGATCTTGATTATTACCAGTCGAATCTCGAAGGAAAGATCGTGGATAAGCTACAAGAGGTAGGATACAGCTATGATGGGGTCGTCCTGAATGCCGCTGCTTACACCCATACCTCGATCGCCATTGCCGATGCCATTGCCGCTATCGATACACCGGTGTTAGAAGTACATATCTCTAATATCCATGGGCGTGAAGCGTTCAGGCAAAAGAGCATGATCAGCGGGAATTGCATCGGGATGATCGCCGGTTTAGGCTTAAAAGGGTACCAATTAGCACTTCATTATTTTACCGATTCACCACATGATTAGTTTCTACCCAGGGCCCTCCAAAGTCTATGACCGGATACCCCAATATGTGAAAGACGCCTACCAGCAGGGAATATTGAGCATCAATCACCGTAGTGAAGCGTTTATGGCGCTTTATGGACAAACCGTGAGCCTACTTAAGGAGAAGTTGAGCATTCCGCAAGAATATACCGTCTTTTTTACCTCCTCTGCTACCGAATGTTGGGAGATCATTGCCCAATCGGTGGTAGATGATAGCAGCTACCATTTTTATAACGGGGCTTTCGGTGAAAAATGGTTCAAGTATACCAATAATCTCAACCCTTTAGCGATAGGGTATCGCTTTGATAAGAACCTAAAATTAAAGACCGGGGAATTGGACCTATCGGCTAACCCCGGGATGATCTGCATTACCCAAAACGAAACCTCTAACGGGACCCAGGTCGATAACAAGCAAATAGAAAAGCTACGATTGAAATATCCCGATCACCTGATCGCCGTGGACGCCACTTCTTCTATGGCAGGCATCCTGCTTGAAATAAAAAATGCAGACATTTGGTATGCCTCGGTACAAAAATGTTTTGGCATGCCCGCGGGATTAGGGGTAATGATATGCTCACCCAAGGCTATTGAGCACGCTATCCAGGTCAACGAACGAAAGCATTATAACAGCCTCGCCTTTATGATCGATATGGTGGGAAAACACCAAACCACCTATACACCCAATATCATGGGTATATACCTGCTCATGAGGATCATGGAATCCGTTAAACCTATCCAGGAGATACATGAAAAAACACTAGGGAGATACCAAAGCTATATGAAGCTTTTAGATAAGTATTCGCTGGCTCACTTAATTGATAGTCACGATGTCCGGTCCTACACAGTGATCCCAGTACAGGGCACACCAGCTTTTGTAAGTAAGATCAAAGAGGAGGCGAAAAAAAGATCGATTATCCTAGGCAATGGGTACGGAGAATACAAAGAAACCACGTTTCGAATTGCCAATTTCCCAGCCATCAAAAACAGCGAAATACAAACTCTTAAGACCTTTTTACGTGAATTTTGCACCACTGGTAGTGCCTAGTGCCAGCGAGTTGTAAAGGATGGGTGATCCACCTCCTGTTCTAAATCCATCCAAAACCCATACCTAAGAACGTCATTCCTTACTTTCTACCCTCGTCATTCCTTGCAGCCTGTGCGTTGGGCTAGGCGTGACAAGGAATCTGCGAAGTCGTGAAACGAAAACCCAGTATACTCAAAAAAAGGTTCACGT
>JANQLQ010000298.1 GCA_028280565.1 Fulvivirga sp. | reverse complement strand
ACCCACCCTGCAAAGCTGGCAGGAATGACGTTATCATGGTGTGTTTAATGATGGTTAGAACAGCTAGATCGTAACCAAAAAATAGCTGAACTCGGTTTACAGCAATGGTTATTAGCAACTTAAATCGAATAAAGCTAGCATTTATTGCCCAGGTGCTCCCTACTGCTAATTCTGTACACCCAGCGACAGGATACAATCTCTCCATGGTACACTTTTTGAGTAAGAGTGTATGTCACGCCTGGTATACGTATCTCCGGGCAAAATTTGAACGTAACAGGATTAAACCTTTCTCGTAACGTAAAGTCTAAGGTCGAAACAGTTGTGGGTCATGATCACAAAACAGAAAAAAATACAACACCTGTACTTAAGGGCTGGATTTGGGGAGACCCCAGGCCGGGTCAATAATGCGCTGGCCAGCGAGATACCCCACCTGGTAGATGAGTTATTCAAAAGGTCGGACCTAAAAGATGACCTTACTGCGCTCAAAAACCCTGTGCGCGGAAAGGAAGCCTCTAATCTCAAGATTGCTCTTTTACTCCTGCGTTCCAAAAAACAGGTAAAAGAACTCAACCTGGCCTGGATGGAGAAAATGGCAAATAGCCCCGCACAGCTCCGGGAGAAAATGACTTTGTTTTGGCACAATCATTTTGCTACCAAGGTGCCATTTGCCTACCTGGCCCAGGTCCAGAATAACACTTTACGTCACCATGCGCTAGGCAGCTTTCGCGAGCTTTTACACGCCGTGGCGAAAGACCCGGCTATGCTTATCTTTCTCAACAACCAGCAAAACCGGGAAAGATCCCCCAATGAAAATTTTGCGAGGGAGCTTATGGAATTATTCACCTTGGGCGAAGGACATTACACAGAACAGGATATCAAAGAAGCAGCAAGAGCCTTTACGGGCTGGCAAGTAAACAAAACGGGTAAGTTCGAATTTAACTCTCGCCAACACGACTTCGGGAGTAAGACTGTATTTGGTCAAACCGGCGATTGGAATGGTGACGATGTGATCGATATTATTCTCAACAACCCCCGGACGGCTAAGTTCCTTACCCAAAAGATCTATGCTTACTTTGTGAATGACGATGTGAACGCCCCACGAGTGGAGGAACTTGGCCAGCTTTTTTTCAAAAGTGACTACGATATCAGCAGCCTGTTAGCGCATATTTTTACATCGGATTGGTTTTACGAAGAAGAAAATACGGGCAATAAGATTGCCTCTCCTGTCGAATTACTGGTACGTTACCGGCGGCTTTTCAGCTTGGAATTAACGAATGACGAGCTTTGGCTTAAAAGTCAAAAGATCTTGGGACAGGTACTATTTAATCCTCCTAACGTAGCTGGCTGGCCAGGGGGGCAGAATTGGATCGATAGCTCTTCCTTAATGTTCCGGCTAAACTTGGCCCCGCTGTTTTTTGAATATGAGCGTGTAGACCCGTGGGCGGGAACCAAGGCAGACTGGTCCGGGATGTACGGGGCTTTCTCAACCAAAAGCAAGGAAGAACTGGTGCGGGGAGTTACCCAAGCTTTTATACAGGCGGACACCAGCAGTAAGGATGACTTGCTCATGAGACATATCACAGGTCGAGACCCGGAAGCACAAGTGAAAAGTGCTGTCGTCCGTACGATGATGCTTCCTGAATTTCAATTGATATAGCTATGAAAGTAAATCGAAGAGAATTCCTAAAAAGCAGTTCGCTGGCCTCTACGGCGCTGTTGGTGCCAAAGTTTTTACAGGCTTTTCATTCGCGCATTAGCCATGAAAATGGCAAAGTATTGGTAGTGATCCAGCTTTCCGGCGGCAACGACGGATTAAATACGATCGTGCCCTACCAGGATGATCTTTACTATCAATCACGACCGGGATTAGGCCTTAAAGAAAATGACTTGCTCAAGATGACGGATACGGTAGCTTTCCATAAAAACCTCTATGGATTTGCCAGTTTATTCGACGAAGGAGAGGTCAGTATTTTAAATAGTGTAGGGTATCCTAACCCGAACCGCTCGCATTTCAGATCCATGGATATTTGGCAGAGCGCAAGCGATCCCAGTGAGCATCTTCCTACGGGGTGGATCGGCCGGTTTTTGGACCATCACTGTCAAGACCTTCCTTACCCGCCTGCACAGGCACTAGAAATCAGCGATGCGCTTAGCCTGGCCATGAAAGGGGCACAAGTGAAAGGACTAGCGCTTAAAGACCCTCGCATGCTATACCGTACAACACAACACCCCTACTTCCAAGCGCTCTCCCACGAGCAAGAGCACCACCATGCTACAGCCGGTTATCTGTACAAAACCCTAGCCGAAACCACCTCCTCTGCGGAGTACCTCTTTGAAACTTCCAAGACCTACCGTTCATCCGTGGATTACCCTAGTCACTCATTTGGAAAGCAACTGAAGCAGGTGGCACAATTGATCAATGCCGGGGTTTCCACCCAGGTGTATTATGTATCGCTCGCGGGCTTTGATACCCATGCCGGTCAGAAATGGCAACAGGCCCGGTTATTGAAACAATACAGTGAGGCGCTCAAAGCATTTACGGATGATCTTAAAACCGCCGACAGGTTTAAAGACACCCTGATCATGACGTTCTCAGAGTTTGGGCGAAGGGTAAAACAAAATGCCAGCAACGGCACTGACCATGGCGCAGCCAATACCTTATTCCTGGTGGGGGGCCGTTTAAAGCAGCCCGGAATATACAATGCCTTACCCGACCTATCCGACCTGGACAATGGAGACTTAAAATATGCCATCGATTTTCGCCAAGTATATACGACTATCATAGAAAAGTGGCTAGGATATAAAGCTCAAAGTATACTAGGGGGAAATTTCACTCCATTAAACGTAGTGTAATGCGAACAATGGGGTAGCCTTTTAACCGCGGAGAACGGGGAGGAGACCGCCTAGTGTCAGCGAGTTGTAAAGGAGGGGTGATCCGCATCCTGTTCTAAATCCATCCAAAACCTATACCTAAGAACGTCATTCTTGCAGCTTGTGCGTTGGGCTAGGCGCGACAAGGAATCTGAGAAGTCGTGAAACGAAAACCCAGTACACTCAAAAAAAGGTTCACGTTCAACGACACAGCAGATTCCTGCTCTCACGCATCGCTCACCCTGCAAGGCCGGCAGGAATGACGAGAAAGAAGGTCTTTTTCGTTTTTGATGAGGGTATCCAATGGGCTCCTTTATCGTTAAATCACTCTCTATCAAATAATTGAATGTGACAAAGCAGAACTAGGGTATCACAGAAATTCAAGTGACGTATGGAGGGGAGACATCCAGGAACAGCGCGGCCCATTTG
>JANQLQ010000297.1 GCA_028280565.1 Fulvivirga sp. | reverse complement strand
CCTACCTAGCGCAAGTCTGTGACTTGCGTTTTAAAGATGAAAACGAGAGTCTTTGACTCGGCAAAATAAAGACAAACCTGGAAATTGAGCATAAAACATGAAATACAAGACCGAATCCAACTACATATGTAACCTTCGACGTAGTAGAATGATGGCAGTTTTGGCAAAAGTTTGACCGGGTTACAAACCCTAGGGATCATTAAAAAGGCACAAGTTGCAAACTTGCGCCATTGGGAGCCATTGGGGGTTTGGGTCGGAGGGTCGCTGCGCTTGACCTCCGCCTAGGGTAAGGGGCCAGGTTTGGGGGGATTTGGGCTATTATTCCTCTTTCAGCACCTCCACGGGGTTGCTTAGCGCAGCTTTTAGGGCCTGGTAACCTACGGTGATCCATGCGAGTAGTAAGGCTAAAATTCCAACTATAAAAAATGTAACCCAGCTGGTCTCTATTTTAAAAGCAAACTGGGCTAGCCAAAAGTCTGTCGCCCATAAGGCTACGGGTACGGCGAGTATAGCTGAAATGATGACTAGTTTTGAAAAGTTACTGTTGAGCATCAACATTATCCTGGTAGCAGAAGCGCCGAGTACTTTCCTGATCCCTATCTCTTTGTTGCGCTGATTTACGGTGTAAGAAGCCAGCCCAAACAGCCCTAAACAGGCTATAACAATGGCAAAAGAGGTGAATGTGGCAAAAAGGGAACCTAATCGCTCCTCTCGGCGGTACATATTCTTAAACTCTTCGTCTAAAAATGAGTACTGGAACGGTACCTGCGTACCCATCTTAGTCCATTGGTCCTCAAGAAAAGCGACCAACGCCGGGAGATCATTCCCTTTGTAACGAATCGCTGCCACACGTTTAGTTCCCCAAATGGGGGCGTCTAGGTTAAAGAAAATATAGGGTGCTACCTGTAATCGCAGGGATTGGTGATTAAAATCTTTTACAACACCTATGACTTCCATCACCTGCACGGGATCACCCGGGTATTTGATACGTTTTCCCAGCACATTGGCTTCATCCCAGCCAAACAAACGCATCGTGGCTTCGTTGATGACCGCCGCATGGTGGTCTGAAGCACGGTCTTTCTCAAAAAATCTACCTTGGATCATTTTAAGACCCATGGTGGCGAGGAAATCTTCGTCGGCTTTCATCATTGCGATGGTCTGCTCACGGTCCGCAGCCTCATCCACGAAAAGGTCTTCATAGCTTCCCCTGCCGAACATATCCATGCTTAATCCCACCTCTACTACGTTAGGGTGCTTTTTCACCTCGTTTTTGTAAGATTCCAACTGTTCTTTTAATTTATGTGCCCAATTCACCACCAGCACATTTTCTTTGTCAAAACCCATGTCCATCGAATTGAAATAATTTAGTTGTTGGTGAACAATGAGGGTACAGGTCATAAGGGCTATTGAAATCGTGAACTGGATCACGACGAGCAGGTTTCGGAATCCTGCACTTTTGATCCCCGAGCGGAGGTTGCCTTTCAGGACCTTAGCAGGCTGATACGAAGTAATATAAAATGCCGGGTAGATGCCTGCAACGATACCGATCAACAGTGGAAGGCCAAGAGCCATGACGATGAGATGGGTGTGCCCCCAAATCGACAAATCCACTTCGGCGCTTAAGAAGGGAAAGATAACAAGCTTGAAAAGCTCCAGCATACCTAGAGCCAAAAAGGTGGCGGCTAGACACATCATGATAGATTCAGATAAGAACTGCCCTACCAGTTGAGTTTTATGTGAGCCCATAACTTTACGCACGCCTACCTCTTTCGCTCTTGTTGAGGCCCGGGCCGTGGAGAGGTTCACAAAATTGATCATGGCCAGGAGGATGATCAAAATCGCCGTAGCGCCAAAGATGTATACGTAATTAATGTCACTTACAGCGCCCAGGCGATTGCCTATACTGGCCGAACCTAAATGGATGTCGGTAACGGGCTGAAGCTCGTATGTCCATTCTCCTTTTTCAGCGATAAAATCTTCATAGTTTATACCAAACCGGGGTAGGTTAGGCGCCACATGGCGATCGGCGATGGCGCGGAATTTTTCGTTTAACCCCTGGGCATTTGTCCCTTCTTCCAGTTTTACGTAAGTGACCACTTGCGACCAGATCCAGCTCCACTCAAACTGCTTGATAAAGGGGTTAGAATACATGGAGAGCAAGAAATCAAAGTTGAAATGAGCGTTACTAGGCTGTTTTTGTGTTACGCCTGTGACCTCCATCGGCGTACGTTCCTCTCCAAAGAGTAATGTTTTTCCCAAGGCGGGACGGTCCCCAAAATACTTGGTGGCCATAGCTTCTGAAATCACTACTTTATTGACCCCTTTTAAGGCATGGGCAGGATCCCCCTCTTTTAATGGGAAATGGAAAAATTCGAAAAAGTTAGAATCTGCAGCCAGTATACCACTTTCATAAAAGCCTTCCGCGCGACCGTTGCCTTCATACCGTACAAGGTTATTTCCGGCTGTATTGATGCGAAGTACCTTTTCCACCTCGGGATACTCCGTGCCCAGCACCCCTGCCAGCGGAAGCACCGAAGAGCTCATTTTTCCGCCTGTAGGTGACCATATATTCGTTTGATTAACACGATACAACCGGTCCGCATCGGGGTGAAAGGCATCGTAGCTTGTTTCATGAGAAATGTAAGCAATGATCAAGAGGCTGGAAGCTATCCCTAGCGCTAACCCGAATGTATTGATCAGCGCATAAAACTTCTCGCGGGTGAAATTTCTAACAGCGATTTTTAAGTAATTTCTGAGCATTATTCTTAGTTATTAAATCTTTAAACACCTTCTTCCCTACCGGCTATGCCTGCCCGGGCTTTAACTCTTTATCCATCTTCATTCTTCCTTCAAAGAATGTACAGGATTTTCCAAGGCTGCCTTTAAGGCCTGGTAGCTCACCGAGAGTAGTAGGATGACCCCTGTAATGCCGGCAGCCATCAAAAACTGTTCTATGCGAATAGAGGTACGGAAAGCAAAAGAATTTAACCATTCTTTCATCCCGAAAAAAACTGCCGGTGATGCGATGAGCAGGCCAAGCAGTGCCAGCCAAACGAAGTTCTTTAATTGCATGATCACGATCTGCGATACCGTGGCCCCTAATACTTTACGAATGCTGATCTCCCGGCTGCGTTGTTGGGTAACGCAAGCCGCTAAGCCAAAAAGTCCTAAGCCCGCGACCAGCAGCGCTAAGGCGGAAAATACGGTAAACAACTGGCCCAAGCGCTGCTCCGACCTGTGAAGCGCCTCGAAATCCTGGTCCAGGAAATGGTAGGTGATCGGGACCTGGGGCTCAAAAGTTGCCCATGTATTTTTTATGATACTTAGGGCCTCAAAGGTTTTACCCGGCGCTGTACGCAGGCTAATAAAATCCTTAAAAGTATAGTTCCCCAGGTATTCCATACCCAAGGATTTTACCTCCCGGTGCAGAGATTCAAAATGGAAGTCATTTACTACCCCTATTACCATTACGGTGCGCTCATCATCAGCGCCTTGGTTGATCGTAATGTTCTTCCCAACAGGATCTACCAAGCCCAGCGCCCGGACGGCCTTTTGATTGAGCAATATGCCCAAGGAATCCGATGGTGAGCCCCATCGAAAATTACGGCCTTCTGCTATTTCCAGGTCCAGTGCCGGCACAAAATCTTCGTCTACTTCAAACCAGCGGAGTCCCATGCCTCCATTGCGGCCCTCTACGGTGAAGTCCCTCACCATAAAGCGGTCCAGCGCGGGGATACCCGTAGAAAAACTTACTTCTAAAACCTCGGGATGGGCTTCAAGGACTTCTTTAAACCGGGAGCGGTCCTCTTCAATCTCGCGGTCATTTTCAATAATGATAACATTCTCCTTGTTAAACCCCAGTCGTTTGTTTTCCATATATTTCACCTGGTCGCTGATGATCCCGGTGCTAATGATCAACCCGATAGAAGCTGTAAATTGGAAAACGACCAAAACATGACGTAAGGTAAATGCCCTACGACCCTGCATCAATGTACCCTTTAGCACGTCCGTGGGCTTAAAACGAGTTAACACTAGCGCCGGGTATATGCCTGCCACCAGCCCGGTGACCAAGGCTAAGAACAATTGCATCCATAAAAAACCCGGGGTATCAAATAGCCTGTCAACAAAACGAAGATCAAAACCAGCACCGAACAGAACTACTGTTAACTCCACTGTACCTAAAGCCAGCGCTGTGGCTATAAAACTGAACAGCAATGATTCTATTAAGAATTGGGCCACGAGGTGAGAGGACCGGGAGCCTAGGGTTTTCCTCACCCCTACCTCTTTGGTACGTTTTGCCGAGAGGGCAGTGGCCAGGTTAGTAAAATTGATGCATGCGATCAATAGGATCAGGATGGCTACGGCACTAAAAATATAAACATAGGTAACATCGCTATTGGGTTTCATTTCCCGGAGGTAGTCAGCATGCAGGTGAATGTCTTGCAAGGGCTGAACATAGTATTTCACGCCATCCGAATCCCCGGCAGGGGACCCGCCCATATACGGCACAACATAATCACGGGTGATGAGATCCAATTTTTCCTCTACAGCTCCTATCACCCGGTCATAACGCTCTCCTTCCTGTAAAAGGGCATAGGTATGCATGATATTCCATGCCCAATTATCATTCCCCGAGAAGTCCGCGCCGAACGAAGACATGGACACCATCATTTCAAAATCTTTGTGTGAATGGGCCGGGATATTTTTCATGATCCCCGTGATTTTCCAAGCCGTGCCGGCATCTTTCCCTCCCAAAATATGGCCGCCAACCAGCCCTTGTAAATCGATACCGGGGCCGAAGTACCGCCGTGCGGCCGACTCGCTGATCACTATGGAAAGGGGATGAACCAAGGCCGTGGCAGGATTACCATACATCAGGCGTCCCCGGAACACTTCAAAGTATTTTTGATCGGCGATGTAGACGTTCGTTTCTCTAAAAACCCTGTCGAGATCGGTGCTGGGACGAAGCGTAAAATCAGACCATTTTAGCATTCGTGTTACACTTTTTATCTCCGGCACCTGGGCCATCAACTGCCCGGCCAGTGGCGGCGGTGCCGTAGCATATCTCGATTCCCCTTCATTCGAAATCCAGGCGCCATCCACCCGAATAATACGATCCGCGTTATCCCAAAACGTGTCGTAGTGAGTTTCTTCATAGACATAAAGGGTAATAAAGATGAAAGCTGCCAGTCCTACAGAAAGGCCAAAGACATTTACAAAAGAGTAAAGTTTATTTTTAATGATATTACGTACCGCTATTTTAAGGTAGTTCTTTAGCATGGAGATACAATTCATTTGTTAAGCATCTATTCCTCTCTTAGGGTGTTCACCGGGTTAGCCGTGGCTGCCCTGTAGGAAAGGTACCCTACCGTAAGCCATGCGATAATGATAGATCCCATACCTGCAATAAGGAAAGCAGTAAAATGGATATTGATCCTATATTCGAAATTTTGGAGCCATTTACCTATGAAATACCATGTTAGGGGAATGGCCATGACAAATGCAATGGTGAGTAGCTTTGTGTACCCGCGGTTAAAAAGAAGCATCACATCTGCCCATGTTGCGCCCATTACCTTCCGGATGCCGACTTCCTTTTTACGGCGCTCCGTGGTGTAAGCCGCCAGGCCGAACAAGCCCAAGCAAGAAATAAAAACGGCTATGGCCGTAAAAAAAGCCACGGTCCGCCCCAAATTCTTTTCCTTTTCCATCAATTGTTCAAAACTCTTATCCAGGAAAGTATAGTCTATGGGTTGATCGGGTGAGAAAGCCTTCCAGCTATCTTGCATGAAGTCCAAAAGATCTTGCACACTGGCATATTTCACTTTCACAGACAAGCGGAACCCCTCCGGGTCATACTTTAGCACTACGGGCCCAGGTCTTTCATAATAAGACTGGTAGCTAAAGTCTTCAATAACCCCTACCACTGTAGCTCCTTCTTTTAAGACCGCTCCTACAGGGCTCGTTAACATCATCTCCTTCACGGCCGCCCGGTTCAAAATGACTGCCGAAGAATCTGAGGCTAACGTATTGGAAAAGTTCCTGCCTTCGATGAGCTTAAGCCCCATGGTAGGGAGGTAGTCATGATCCACCACGAAGGTTTGAAAAGACTGGGCTTGATCCATCGGATCACTTTGGAAGGAATATACCCATACGGCGCTCCCGGCGGGGAGGCGTTTGCTAAAACTGGCCGTCACCACTTCAGCCCTGGACAGTAATTTTTGCTTAAAAGCTTCTTTTTGCCTTCCCAGTGCGTTCACATTACGGATATTGATCACATTGTTGCGGTCTAATCCAATGTCCACACTTCTCATATGTTCCAACTGGTAGTATACAAGCAACGAGCAGGATACTAAGGCCATTGAAGCTGTAAACTGCAACACTACGAGGACATTCCTGGAGGTCACACTACCTTTGTGCCGGGTATGGCCTTTTTTAAGAGCTTGTACCGGGCTAAAACGACTCAGGTGCAGGGCAGGATAAATCCCGGCAAGTAACCCGATAACCAGTGACCCAAGCGTATAAAACACAAATTGGTAGCTGCTGTTGAACGATCCTTGGAGCAATCGTTCGCTGGTGAAGTTTTCAAATAGGATCAAAAATAATTCAGCCACTACACAGCCTAGCAGCAGGGCTATGAAACTCATGACCAACGATTCGGCCAGGTATTGAAAGACCAGGCTGGCCCGGGCTGTGCCCAATACTTTCCGGATCCCCACCTCTTTAGCTCTTTGTGCTGACTGGGCCGTACTTAAATTGATAAAGTTAATGGCTGCAATAACAACGAGCAGGATAGAGATGGCCAAAAACACATTGACATTCGCTGCATTCCCCCCCGGCTGGAATTCGAAACGCATACCCGGGGCCAAGTGAATACTTGCCAGCGGAACTACATGAAAGGCAAAAATGCCCGACTTCTCCAGTTCTTCATAAGATATGCCCTTGCCAAAAGAAGGGTACACCCACTGCCGTTTTATGTAATCCAGCTTTTCCTTTAATTGTTGGAGAGTGACCCCTTTATTCAATTTCACATAGTTATGAACCGAAGCGCTCGTCCAGTTCCCGTTGTTTTCTCGCTCCATAGGCAGCCATAGCTGTGCCGGGATATGGGAGGGATCATTCGTATTGGCTACTACGCCAATGATGGCATAGGGCACTTTTTCCCGGCCTATGTAAAGATCCTTACCCAGTACATCCGTATTTCCAAAATACTTCAGGGCTAGCGTTTCCGATATGACCACCGAATTCGGCGTACCGAAAGTACTACCGGGTGCATTGCCTAAGAATTCGTAGCTAAAGACCTGGAAAAAGATAGAATCTGCATAGAACGGGAGCTCTTCGAAACTCCTTCCCCCAATTTCTACGGTTAGGGCCTCGCCTGCCTTCAGTCTTGTCGCTAATTCTACACCGGGCACATTTTGAGAGAGCACTTCGTTAAATATCTCCGGTCCACTGGCAAAGGCTCCTGAATTATGAAAGGAGACCGAAACCCGGTAAATGCGTTCATGATCGGCAAAGTGGGTGTCATACCGTAATTCCTGCCACACCCAAGAACCTATGACAAAACTGCCCGCCAGTCCCAGGGCCAAGCCCAATACATTGACCAATGCATAGCCAAATCCCCTTTTTATATTTCTCAGCGCAATGATGAAATAATTTGTAATCATAAATTGGCCTGTTGTTCCTTGTTTTAAACCTGCTGCACGGGGGCTGTTCTTCCTACTTACTCATCGTACTTTCTACTCATCCCTGAGGCTGACCACGGGATTCGCCATAGCGGCTCTCACCGTTTTTAACCCTACCGTAAAGAGAGCCACCAGCAGGGTGATAGACACTCCATAAAGAAATACAGGAATGCCCAGTGTGATCCTATATTCAAAGCTTTGAAGCCAGTTCTCCATCCCATACCAAACAAGCGGGGCTGCCAGTACAAAAGCAATCATGATCAGCCTGACAAACTCTTTAGAGAAGAGATACAGGATCTGTCGGACGGAAGCGCCAAGCACTTTCCTGACCCCTATTTCTTTTACTCTTTGGTGGACCATGAAAGAAGCCAGCCCGAACAGGCCCAGGCACCCGATGAAAATGGCGATACCGGAAAAAACGGAAAAAATAGTAGACATTTCCTGCTCGTCCCGGTAAAAGTCCTCGATGTCTTCTTCCATGAATGACGCATCGTACGTGTATTCCGGGAACATCTCCTTCCAAATAGCCTCTACCTGGGAGGGTACATTTTGGATGCCCCCTCGGTTGAGCTTTATGGCGATTTGCCTGTAGCGGCGAATCCCGTTGGCCAGCAAGGTAGGAGCTATTTTATCATGGAGGGATTCTGTATGAAAATCCTTCACCACGCCGGTAATCGGTACATCACGGCGTGAAAAACGCACCACTTTCCCAACAATACTATCCGGGGCGATCCCTACGGTCCTGCAAAACTCTTCATTGACCACTACCCTGCTGACCGTATCGGAGGCCATGAGCCCCTCCCCCACCACCAACTCAAGACCGAAGACATCAAAGTAGTTTTCATCCACGAGCTTGTACTGGATCTCCTGCCCGTTGGGCTTGACATCTATGTCCACCCATGTCTCGGAAACAGAGCCTGATGAGGGCGGCGTATAGTTCAGGCTTACCTTTTCCACCCCGGCCAGCTCCTCTACCTTTGCTTTGAGGGTCTTCTTTTTCTCGCTGTCATTAACTGGTATCCAGGTCGTCAATATCCCTTCTTTTTGAAACCCAAGGTCTTTATTTCTAAAGAAGTTGACCTGGTCCAATACCACTACGGTACTGATGATGAATACCTGTGATATGAGAAATTGAAAGACCACCAAAGCTTTTCTTAGGCTGTATCCTTTCACCTCGCCCCCCATCATCCTGCTTTTTAATGCCTTAGCAGGCTGGAAACGGGCTTGGACAAACGCCGGGTAAAGACCGGAAAGAAAGGCGACCAGGAAGGGCAAGGCCACCAGGTACCCTACCAGGACTTTGTTGGTTAAAATATCCATAGACAACTCTAATTCGAGGAATGAATTCACCTCTCTTAGGGCCAGCTCGGTCAATCCTAAAGCGATGAGAACCGCAATAAGTGCTACGGCAAAGGATTCTCCCAAAAACTGCCCTACCAGCTGCGACTGCGACCCTCCCAACACCTTTCGGATCCCAACTTCTTTGGCCCGTTTTACCGAAGCTGCCGTGGATAAATTAACAAAATTGATACAGGCTGTGAGGATCAAAAAAACACCGATGATCACCATGGCCCAAATGTTGGATAAAGGGGTGACATCATAATTGTAATTCGTATACTGGGTGTCAAAATGAAGGTTTGCCAAGGGCTGGAGTTGATGTGAGCGATTGGAATGGCTGTCATTTTCCAAATATTTCTTCACAAAACGCGGGAAACCTGGTTCTACAGCACTGGGGGATACCCCGTCTTTTAGCAGGACATAGCACTGGTCATCACTACTGATACTCCCCCACCCGGTTTCTTCTAAATACTCTTTTTCTATGGTAGAAAAGGAGATGATCATTTCAAAGGGGAAGTCCGTGTTATTCGGGAAGTCTTCCATAACCGCGGTGACTTCAAGCTCCTCTCCCTTGTCATAGGTGATCCGTTGCCCCAAGGGATCGCGGTCTTGAAAATATTTCTGAGCCAACTTTTCAGAAAGTACGACTTTATTGGGTCCGTCCAGTGCGGTTTTAGCGTTGCCTTTGACCACCTCTCGATCAAAGATGTTGAAAAATGAGGGCTGCGAGTAAGCTATCCCGGTGTCCTCTTGCAATGACTGCTCTATGCCTTGCGCATCGGTAAAACCTATCAATCCATACAGGCGATACGATATGAACACTAGGTCTTCGATGTATTCACCAAAGTCTGTTCTCATTGCTTCCGGCAGTGGGGGCGGTATGCCTGGCGTATGGTCGTCTACCCCGTCTGCAAAAGTATCTGTCACTACCCGGTAAATACGGTCCTTATTTTCATGGTAGTTATCAAAGCTGAAAAGGAATTGTACGAGTAGGAACAAAACCAAGCTCCCTGTGATCCCAATGGACAATCCCAAGGTGTTAATGACAGAATTGGTCTTATTCCGGGCTATGTTGCGTAAAGCGGTTTTAATATAATTCTTAAACATGGTGTTCGTTGATGACTGATTATTGATAATTTATTCCTTCCCGGCCATTTCGGAAGACTTACTTAGGCAAACCGGTTGTGCTTACCTACCGGTCACTCATCTCTCAAAGTGTTTACAGGATTCATGGAAGCTGCCTTTAGCGCCTGTATGCTTACCGTAGATACCGCGAGTAACAGCGCGACAGCCAATGTAAAGACAAAGATCATTATGCTCAATTCTGTACGATACTCGAACCCTGTCAGCCAATTTTGTCCTAAATACCACGCCAGCGGTAATGCCAGTAGGTTAGCTATGAGGATCATACGAACATATTCGGCAGATAGTAACCACAGGATATTGGGGATCCCCGCCCCCAATACCTTCCGGATACCTACCTCCTTGGTCCTTTGCTGGATCATGTATGCCGAAATGCCAAAAAGCCCCAGGCAGGAGATAAATATGGATAGTGCCGCAAAAGCGCTGAATATTTTTGTTTTTTGCACTTCACCCTTGTAAAACTTGTCCAGCTCTTCATCCACAAAATAATACTCAAATGGTTTTTCGGGGTTAAAGGCTTTCCACTTAGCCCTAAGCATGTCCACATGCTCACCCAGGTTACCGGGTGTGAGTTTCACCGAAAGAAAATCACTGTAATACGGATGCTTATTGATGTAGATCACCAAGGGCTCTACACGGTTATAAAGAGATGCAAAATGAAAATCTTCCACCACCCCGATCACCTTACCCGACCTGTTTTCTTCTTTTCCCGTGTAGATCGTTAAACCAAACTCTTTGTTCACAGGATTCTCCCAGTTCAATTTTTTTGCGGCAGCTTCGTTGAGGATCACAGCCTCCTTTTGATCAGTAAGTATATCCTTGGAAAAATCACGGCCTGCCAATAACCGGAGGTTATACGTGGAGAGGAAGTCCTCATCCACCCCCAGTGTTTTAAGCGTGTAATCATTGGTCCCTTCAATGCCCTCCGGCCGTGTTTGGAAACCGTAAAAGTTGGAAGTCCCCATCATGGTGGAGGAAAGGGCCACGCTCACTACGCTGGATTCTTGGACGATCTCATCTTTTAAGACCTGGTAGTTGTCCTGTGCCATACGATCCACCATTTTGATGGCTATGATATTTTCTTTGTCAAAACCCAGGTCCTTGTTTTTCAGGTAATTTGTTTGTTCCAAAACGACGATTGTGCCCGCTATCAATACGCTGGAAATAAAGAATTGGAAAATCACCATCATTCTCCGTACCCCGAAGCCCCGGTTGCCTTTTTCCAAACCGGACTTCATGGTACTTAGCGGTTTGTGGCTGGACAGGTAAAAGGCGGGGTAAAGACCGGATAAAATGCTTACGGTAAGGAATGCCAGTACAGTATAGACTACCCCGGACCAGCTGAAAATAAAGGCTAGGGAGATTTCTTGCGCGATGATCCCTTGGAAAAAATAGCGCATTACGAGTTCCGCCATCACAAATGCCAAGACAAACGCCAACGCCGTGGTAAGGACTGACTCTCCTAAAAACTGGAAGATCAATTGCTTCCTTTGGGCGCCTAGCGCCTTACGCATCCCAACTTCCTTGGCTCTCTGAATGGAGCGCGCAGTGGCCATGTTAACAAAATTGACACAAGCAACCAGTAGGATAAAAATCGCAATGATGATAAAAAGCCGGGTATACACGTCGTTAGAGTTGGATTTCCATTCATTTTCTAAATCCGAATACAGGTGAATGGAGGTAACGGGTTGTAAGAAGAAATCTCGCTTCTCTGCCTGCACATAATCGGGTAAATGAGGAAAGATCAGCGTGTTCATCTGTTCATCGAGCTCACCTGCCAAGGCATCGCTGCTCGCCCGGGCATAGATGTACATGGGGGGATAATGCCAATTATTGTAGCGAGGCATCAGTGTCTCCATCGAGCTGAAAGAGGCGAGCATATCAAAATTAAAATGAGTGTTTTGCGGTAAGTCTTCCATCACCCCCATAATCGTAAAGCGCTGGCCACGCCTTTCATCCTCGTAGTGGAATTCCCTGCCCACCACATCGACGGAACCAAAGTGTCGTATGGCGGCACTTTCTGTGAGAACGACGGAAAAGGGAGCGTCCAAGGCCGTGGCCAGGTCACCATGTACAGAACGGAAGGTGAACACCCTGAAAAAAGTAGAATCGGCAAAACAGAACCCGGCTTCCTTTATTTTGTTTTGACGATCAGCACTCATTACCACCGGGTAGGGATACATCCGAACGGTATTGACAATACCCGACAGGCCTTCCAAAATGGGGGCGAGTGGAGCGTGATTTTTGGCTGAATTCACGCGTTGTCCATCATCTTCCCAGTTTACCGCAACGCGAAATATGGTCTCCCGTTGGGTATGGAAGTCGTCATAACTCAACTCGAGATCGACATAGCTGAGAATGATCAACACACAAGACAACCCTGTGGCCATCCCCACCACGTTGACCAAAGAGAATACCTTGTTTTTTAAAAGGTATCGTAGGGCAGTTTTTAAATAGTTATTCAGCATAATTCCAGTATTAAATTTTTTCTTTCGCCTTAGGCCTTGTTCTATTTCATTCTTCTTTTAACACGTCCACGGGATTTACAAATGCAGCTTTTACAGAGCGGTACCCAATGGTGATCATGACAATGATCAAGGTAGCTGTCAACGCCGCTAAGAACGACACCGGGCTGATGGTGATCTTGTAAGCAAAGTCTTGCATCCAGCTCGTCATGAGGTACCAGGCCAGCGGGCTAGCGATCAAAAAGGCCACAACGACCAGTGCGAGAAACTCCTTGGAAAGAAAGTACACCAGCTGGCTTAAATTAGCGCCGAGTACTTTGCGAATGCCTACTTCTTTATTTTTCTGGAAGACTACGAAGGATATGAGTCCGAATAGCCCCAGGCAGCCTATGAAGATGGAAATAGCGGCAAATAACCGCATGAGTGCCAGTGTACGCTCTTCTTCCCGGTATAGCTGCTGGATGTCCTCATCTAGGAAGCTATATTCAAAGATGTGCTCGGGGTAGACCTGGTCCCAGGTATCTTCGATGAACGCGATCGTCTCTTGGGAATTCTCGGTCGATATTTTTATCCCTGCCTCGAAAAAAAGATTCAGCTCGTTTAAAATAGCCATGGGTTTGATCTTTTCCCTGAGCGCCTGTGTATGAAAGTCATCTACTACACCTATGATCCGGGAAGAAACTCCCATATCCAATGCCAGGCGTTTACCGACAGCCTCACGGGGATCATCATGCCCCATAAGCTCCGCTGTCGTTTGGTTTACGATGATCGATCTTTCCCGGGCATACCTGTCATTTTGATTCATCCAACGCCCGGCCACCAGGTTCAATCCAAATGTGGCCAAGTAATCTTCATCTGCAGCTTTGAGCGTAATATCGCTTTCGACACTGCTTTCATCCCCTGCTTGACGAAAGGTAGTACCAATGTTATTACCGGATATCGGCACCCCTAACCCAAAAGATACATGTTGGATCTTTTCATGGGATAAAAGTCGCTGCTTAAGTGTGGCCAATTCCGAAGAATCCTGGCTAAACAAGGGGGCAATGATGATGGCCTCCTTCTCAAAACCTAATGGCTTTGAATGAAAATATTTCACCTGGTCCGAAATTATGATAATGCCAATGATCAAGACCTGGGTGATCACAAATTGGAATATGACCAGCCCATGTCTCAGTGAGATGCTTTTACCCGGCGTAGTGGTAAACTTGGACTTTAAAACGCGCACCGGTTGATATTTTGACAATACCCAAGAAGGGTAAAAACCGGATACTAGTGTCACAAGGACCAATACCCCCACGAATAGCAGGATATGACTTGGCGTACCCAGCAGGTTTAAAGAGACCTCTTTTTCAAAAAAATCATTGTAGGAAGGCAATAGCCATTCCACCAAACCCAATGACATCACTCCCGCAGAAAACACAACGAGTAAGGTCTCACCCATAAACTGTTGTACTAACTGGCCTCGGCCTGCGCCTAATGTTTTCCGTATCCCTACCTCTTTCGCTTTCTTTATGGCCAGCGCTGTTGATAGGTTGATATAGTTGATACAGGCGATCACTAAAATAAACAGCCCGATGCTCGTGATCACTACCAAGTAGGCTTCATCGATCGTCTTAAAACCGTTGCGTTTGTAGCGGCTATCAAAATGGATATCGCTTAAAGGCTGGAGGTGATATTTTTGCCGGTTGATGTCGTCCTCGTCCAAGAATTTCTCAACCATAGTTTGTATACCTACCTCCACGGCCGACCGGTCCAATGATGCCGGTAAGCGTACATAGCAATACCCTGACATGACCACCCCCCAGTGACTGGGGTCAAATCCACCGGTAAAATCGTCATTGAATGAAGGGAAGGAAACAAGCATGGAAAAGTTGAAATGTGAGTTAGCGGGTGGGTCTTCCAAGATCCCGGCCACCTCCAGTTCCAGGGTTCCGTTCAACTTTATCGTGTGGCCTACTGCGGGTTTCCCTTTCAAATACGTATCTGCAAATTCACGAGTAACGAATACCATATTCGGTTGCCCCAAGGCTACTGGGTTACCGGACAATACGTTAAAACCAAAAACTTCAAAAAAGGAAGAATCAGCAAAAATGATATCTTCGGCGAAAAACCTCTCCCCGTCTACCTCCACCTGCTCCCGGGCGGCATAGTGGAATCCCGTAGCCCCGGCCAGTCCCGGTATATCCGTTCTCACGGTCCCTGCCAGCGGATAGGGCACATTGGGCCTAAAGCGCAGGTCCGCACCATCTGACTCGTGGCGCACCACCCGGTAAATATTTTCGCGGTCCGGGTGGAACCGGTCGAAGCCTAGGTCAAACTGGATCGTAAGAAATAAGATAATGGCTATGGTCAAGCCCAATGTTAACCCGAGGATATTGATCAAAGCATAGATCTTATTCCTCCGGATACTTCGTAATGCTGTTTTAATGTAGTTCTTGATCATGATTTGCTAATCTTGAGTCTATCGTTTCGAGTTTTTTCCCGCAGTCTTATTCATCTTTTAAAACCTCCACGGGATTAATGATCGCTGCTTTGAAAGATTTCAGGCCTACAGCCAATACCGTGATCAGCAGGGAGCATGCTAACCCCACGAGGTATATCCAAAAATTGATCGCTATCCTGCTGGCAAAGTCCTGCAACCAGCCGTTCATGAAGTACCATGACAGCGGTACGGCTAAGGCAAATGCGACCAGGACCAGTTTTACAAAATCCCGGGTAAGCAAGTGTACGATCTGCCGGACCTGGGCGCCCAGCACCTTACGCACGCCAATCTCCTTGGTGCGCGTTTGGACCATATAAGACATTAACCCAAACAGCCCAATACTTCCTATGAAAATTGCCATTAAGGCAAAAGCCGTAAATATCTTTGATGTCCTCTTCTCACTTTTATAGAATTGGCTTATCGTATCATCTAAGAAGGTGTACGAGAAAATAAAATCCGGGAACCTCTTTTGCCATTCCTGCTGGATAAAAGCAATGGCCTGGTCCCAATTACCAGCAGACATTTTCACGGCACCCAAGATGTAACGATCAGGCCGGTCTGACGCCCACATCGCTACAGGCTTTCGGGAGTAGTGTAATGACATTGCGTTAAAGTCTTTGACTACCCCGATGATCTCCCCGGGGGTTCCCCACACATTTAACTCTCTTCCAATAGCATCATCGTAATTTTCAACATTTAAAGCGCGCATCGTTTCTTCCGTGATCAAATACCTTCTTACACTATCTACCTGCACATTTCTTCCCGCCAAGAGCTCAAGACCATAAGTATCCAGGTACGTTTCGTCTATCACTTTCACTTGTAAATGCTCACGGATCATCTCCGAGCCATTGTTGTAGGTGGACAAACCACTCCAGCTATTTTCCGAAGTAGTCCCTGTATTGGAAAAGGTCACTTTTTCCACACCTGTTTGGCTCAATAGCACATTTTTAAAGGAAGACAGGTCGATTTCGACATCTGTTGGCAAGGGAAATTCTACAATGGCGTGAGAGTCTATGCCGATAGGTGTATTGATGAAATGACGGATCTGCTGGGTGATGACAAGGACGGCTACAATCAGCACTTGGGAGATCAAAAGCTGCACGATGATCAACGACCGGCGTACCGAAAGCCCTTTTCGGTAGTCACCGCCCAGTTTGTTTTTAAGCGCGGCGATGGGCCGGAACCCCGAGATGATCAAAGCAGGGTACAACCCGGACAGCAAGGTAACGAACACAAACAGGGCTAAGATCGAGCCTACCAGCACCCCGTCATAATGAGTGGGTGGCAGGTCATACCCTATGAGTGATCCAATTTTCAAAATGCCTAACTCTGTCAATCCAAAAGAGAGTAGTATGGAAAAGAAAGTTACCCAGGCAGTCTCACCCAAAAACTGTAGTACCAGGGCGCGCCGATCGCTGCCTAAGACCTTCCTGATCCCGATTTCCTTCGATCGCCCAGCGGCTACCGCGGTATTCAGGTTGACAAAATTAATGCTGGCGGCAACGATCAATAGTATCCCAATAGCGGCCAAGGTTATTATTTCCTGGTGAGTCATAACCCTCCCGGAATACGTCGAGTAATTCTTATTATGATGCAAGTCCGCAAGGGGTTGAAGTCTAAGCTCTTCCCTATCGGGGCTATCCTCACCCTTGTGCTTTTTGATATAGTTGACGATCTTTTTCCCAAATTGTTCTTGATCCACCCCCGGGCGAAGCTTGATGTAGCACTGCACGGAAGAAGAAGTACTCCCCCAGGAATCCCAAACTCTCTCACTCTCCCCGGTATCAAAAGAGATAAGCATATCAAATCGTAAGTCGGTATTCATAGGGGCATCGGCAACAATGCCTGTCACTTTCACATCGATGAGATTCTCTAAGGTAAGACTTTGACCTACTGCACTGAGGTGGTCTCCAAAGTACTTCTCTGCCAGCCCTTTGGAAAGCACAACACTTTTTTTGTGCTCAAAAACCTTTTTCGGATCGCCGACTAAGAATTCATATTTAAAGATGTCGAAGTACCCTGGCATCACGAAGGCTTGGTTACGCGAGTCCTCCAAAAATTTCACCTTTTCCCCCTCCCGTTCTACGGTGACCAGGCCGTCTAAGACATTGTCATCTACCATGGTCAGAGCCTCCACCCCTGGGAAATCATCTTCGAAGGAGAAACGTAGTGGGTAAGGGATGCCGGCATCATGGCTCAACTTTCCGTCTGTGTAGTCATCCACTACCAGCCGGTAGATGCGCCCCGGATCTTCATGATAGTTATCAAAACTGAGGTTGAACCGCAGGATCATGAAAATGAGGAGTGCTGAAGTGATGCCTGCACTCAACCCGAAAATGTTGATCAGCGTATGGGTTTTGTTCTTTTTAAGATTCCTTAAAGCGACGCGGATTATGTTCTTTAACATGGTAAGATTATTTTGGGTTATTCATTTTTTAATACCATCACAGGATTGGTATGGGCAGCTCGCCAAGAACGGTACCCTACCGAGATAAAAGCAATGACCATAGAAAGCAGGACCGCCATCAAAAAGAACCACACCTGCAGGTCTATCTTGTAGGCAAAATTTGCCAGCCACACCTGCGTACCGTACCATGCCACCGGGGCGGCGATGACAAACGCAAGCGCCACGAGGATCATAAAGTCTTTGGAAAATAAGAGCACAATACTTTGCACACTGGCTCCCATCACTTTCCTGATGCCCACTTCTTTCATGCGTTGTGAAATAATAAAGGAGACCATACCGAACAGGCCCAGGCAAGAAATAAAAATGGATAGTCCGCTTAGCAATTGGAAAAGTATAAGCATGTGTTGTTCACGGGCATAAAAATCAATCAACTCCTCGTCTACCGACCGGTACTCGAACAAGTTTCCCGGGAATAGGTCATTAAAAACCTTTTCTACATAGGCCACTGTTTCCCGCCCGTTGCCCTGCGACATTTTGATGCCGGCATTGTAATATAACATAGGCAAGTGCATCATAATGGCGGGGCCGATGGCATCCCTAAACGAAGTCAAATGATAGTCTTTGATCACCCCTACCACGGGGGCGCTGATGTCATTTATCCCAGTAGTAATGTTGACACCAACGGCATCGGCAGGATCACTGAAACCTATTTTCTTAGCAGCCGCTTCGTTGATGATGTAAGAGACACTTGCCGTGGCACCGGGTTCATCGTTAAACAGTCCTCGCAAGCCTTTCTCCTCGCCGGGGTTGAACCACCGGCCATGCTTAAGTGTAATGCCGTAGGTGTCCTTGTAATGATAATCCACCACCTTGATCTCCACGTGTTGTTTTTGGTCCGGGCCATTTTCAGTGAGGTAATACTCCGTTTCCATGTTGTTATTAGATACTGGGGGCCCCAGGCAAAAAGACACATTATCAATTCCCGGGTGAGCCAATAACCGGTCACGGAAGCGTTGGAGAGTAACCTCATTATTATCCGAGATGCTTACATTGATCAAAGCTTCTTTATCGAACCCTAAGGGTTTGCTTGTAAAGTAATCTACTTGCCGGGCCACCACGATAGTAGCAATGATCAATACCTGGGAAATAAAGAATTGGCCGATGATCAGGCCTTTACGAAGCAGCAAAGAAGAACCACTTTGCGAATGCACATTACTTTTGAGCGCCTTCACCGGGTTATACCCGGAAAGGACGAAAGCCGGGTAAAGACCTGCCAGCAAAGTGACAATAATGAGCAAGCTGAGTGCGAAAGGCAAAATCTCCATAAAATGAAGCGTCAACTGCTTATCAAAGAACCGGTTAAATACAGGCAATAGGCGTTCTACTAATCCGAAAGCTAACAGGACCGAAAGCAGGGTGACTACAAAAGTGTCTGAAAGGGATTGAAATACTAGCTGGGCCCGAATAGCACCAAGGGTTTTCCGGACCCCGATCTCTTTAGATTTTATAATGGCTATGGACGTGGATAGGTTGATAAAATTGACACAAGCTACCAATAAAATAAAGGAGCCGATGATTCCAAAAGTCCACAACGCCCCTGGACTAACGGTGGCATAAGTCCACCGATCGTCGAAATAGATCTCCCTGACCGGTTGCAGATGGTATTTTCTTCCTACTGCCTCCTCTTCTGAATAATATTTATCGATCAATTTCTCAAAGGAGTCATCCACATCACGAGGATTTAGGCCTGGTTTCAACTTTACATAGGCCGAGGCCTCCGCAGCCATCGTCCAGCTATCTAAAGGCAGGTCGAGAAAGTATTCACTGGAAAAGGAGGCATAGGACACCACCATATCAAAGGCCAGGTGAGAGTTACTGGGCACATCTTCAAATATTCCCGCTATCTCTACATCCAATTGATTCCGCAGGTTGATCTTCTCTCCTACCGGGGGATCTCCTCCAAAAAGCCGCTTGGCCATCCCTTGGGATAAAAAGGCCTGGCCCGGGGCAGCCAGCGTCTTCTTAGGGTTACCGGCCACTACTTTGAAGTTAAGAACGTCAAAGAAATTGGAATCCGCAAAGATCACGCCTTCCAGTATAGACTTCTCGCCACGAACGACGGCCAAGGGCCTGTAATCCCGGTGTAACTGGGTATACGATTGAAACTGGGTAAACTCCTTGTCCAAAACTGTAATGAATGGATAAGGTACAGAGGCTGTATAGTCTGTACCTGACGCCATATCCCGGGATTGTGTAACGCGGTACAGCCTGTCCAAATCATGATGGAAATCATCAAACGATAGCTCATGTCGAATATGAATATAAACAAGAAGGCTAGCCGCCATACCTATCGCCAGCCCGAAAACATTGATCAATGTAAACCATTTATTCTTTTTGATATTTCGGAAGGATACTAAGAAGTAATTGCGTAACATTTCTTGACGGTTTTGACCTTCCTGTCTATTTCAAAGGTCATGCCATGAATATAAATAACTGATTTTCAGTAATTTATGATAAAATATGCATTAAATCAATTCGATGAATGTATCAAAAACGATACACTTAATTGAATGAATACGATACACATTAATGAAACAAATAGACTTTGTGACGCCCTCCGTGGGTACAATTCATGAATTGTACCCACGGAGCAGATAGGTTTTGCATGGTTGTATCAGAAATGATACAGTCATTCTTTGTTTTTTGGATCATTTCCGTACATTCACCAAACGCTATGAAGACAACCGCCAATATTCTCATTGTAGACGATGATCGTGATGTGCTGGAAACAGCTAGGATGTTCCTAAAACAAGAATTCACGCACGTCGAAATAGAAGAAGATCCCAACAAGATCCCTGCGATGCTCCGCAAGAAGGAGTACGATGTCATTTTACTTGACATGAACTTCAGCAAAGGGGTAAATGACGGGGAGGAAGGTTTTTATTGGCTGGACAAGATCATGCAACATGACGAAAATGCGATTGTGATCCTGATCACCGCTTATGGGGAGGTAGACCTGGCGGTAAAGGCTATGAAAAAAGGAGCGATCGATTTTGTGCTGAAACCTTGGAAGAACCAGAAGCTACTTGGCACCATACTTTCTGCCCTGGAACTTAGGCGATCGCGTAGGCAGGTGTTCCAGCTAAAAGAGACTCGCACTGCGCTTTTGAAAGATGTAAACCATGGCTACGAAGACTTTATAGGCCAGTCCCCGGCGATCAAACGGGTGAAAGAGCTGATCAACAAGGTAGCCCGAACCGATGCCGATGTATTGATCTTAGGTGAAAATGGTACCGGGAAAGAGCTAGTGGCCAGGGCCATACATCAACGCTCTCCAAGAAGAGAAGAGGTCTTTATCAACGTTGACCTGGGCGCCCTTACGGAGACCCTGTTTGAGAGTGAGCTTTTCGGTCATGTAAAAGGTGCTTTTACGGATGCCAAACAGGACAAAGCCGGGCGGTTCGAACTCGCCTCCGGGGGTACTATCTTTTTGGATGAAATCGGCAATTTATCGGTGCCGCTGCAAGCCAAATTACTGACGGTACTTCAAAATAAAGAAGTCATGCGAGTGGGGTCAAACAAGGCGGTACCTGTAGATTTCCGGCTGGTATGTGCTACCAATATGCCGCTCTATGATATGGTTTTCGAGCAAAAGTTCAGGCAAGACCTACTCTACCGCATCAATACCGTAGAGGTCCGGCTACCCTCCCTAAGAGAACGGATCGATGACATCCCTCTCTTGGTGCGGCATTTTTTACAGGTCTTTCGCAAAAAATATCAAAAGCCGGCTTTGGAGATCCACGACGGGACGCTCAAGAAACTCCAGGGCTACCATTGGCCCGGTAATATCCGTGAGCTGCAACATGCCGTAGAGCGAGCCGTAATATTGAGTGATAAGGACAAGATTGATTCGGTAGAGCTTTTTATTAACACTGCCACTTCCTCGAAAGCGCATGCCTCGCAAGCACGAACATTAGATGAAATGGAGCGTGACTTTATCCTGGAATCGCTGGAACAAAACCACGGTAATGTCACCCAGACCGCCAAGGCACTAGGCTTGACCCGCACTGCACTCTATCGTAGGATGAATAAGCATGGGATCTGAACACCTACCTGGTCAACTACAAGCTCTGTAACTCCAGGAGAATAGTAAAACTGAAGTTTTACAGGCTTCTTCAATTTGCCAACGCGTATAGTAGAGGTCATAGCTTTATCATGTTTCTAAGCTTCTTGGCTAAGCCAACCTTCACTTGACGGTAAGATTCTTGGTCTGCCACATTGAATCTTTCCAAATCATCCTTTTGATGATCATATAGCTCCTCCTCCCCATTGGGATGAAGGATATACCGTTAGCGCTGGGTGCGGATCGTATAATACTGTAATGCTTTGATCCCAGCCTCACCGGCGCGGTACCCTTTTCCATAAGCGACATTCGTAAGGGCAAAACCCGGGCCTTCCCATGATCACTCGTCTCAATAATGATCGTGTCATCAGCATAGACCGAATGCTCGAGAGCATCCAAGACGATCCCCAGTTGTGCATCGGCGAAGGCCACGCTGGCTAGGTACGCTTGAATGTATGCTTTTAACCCCTCTTCTCCAGCGCGTTCTATCACATGCTGGTACTTTCTGAACCCGAAGTCAGTAGTCCCCGACCCTTCTTCTTTGAATGTACCGTCTTACCTTAGGCTTTTTTAACTCTAACACTGTTTTCATCGATTGTCTCTTGTTTTTTCTTATCAAACCATAGAAAGAGAATACCCAAGGTGATCATGCATGCTGAAACCACTAAGCTCAGGTATGATCTCAATTGGGTATAGGTAAGTATGTAGACCACAATAAAAACTGCTCCAACGATCAACAGGGCCAACCCTATAAAGCGGCCATTGGAGGGGCCTGCCGCCACATTTTCATCTTGATCACTTTTATTATGGATCGGGGTGTTTAGATTCCGGAAGAGATCTTCAACCTCTTGTTGGTCGGCTTTGCTATTTGGCCTGATGTACGAGGCGCTGAACATTGTCACCAGGCAAACACCCAGGTTGACCGTGGTAAATACCGGCCAGGAGGCGTCAAAGCCAAATTTAGCTATGGCAGATGCGATCACGCCGATGACCATCGTAAAGGCGGGTGACCACCATGGACTTTTTTTGTAAAGGATCCCGACGAGGAAAGGGAGCGTCAACGGCACTACCACCAAACCGAATACCGTCATCATCCATTCGAACGCGCCTCCTGTAGCCCCTACACTTAACGACAACAGTACGGCTAAGATGCCGAAAATGATGGTTCCTATACGACCAACGATCAAGAGCTGCTTTTCACTGGGGTTTTTGTTAATCTTTTCTTTGTAAATATCATAAGCTACTATACCGGATACCAGGTTAAAATGGGCTCCAATAGAGGATATTGTGGCAGCCAGCAAGGCACACACTACTAGCCCGATCATACCGCTGGGAAGGAATTTCAAAAAGAGGGTAATGAATGAATACTCGGGGTCAATATCGCTAAAAATATTTCGAGCCATCATAGGGGGAAGTACAAAGAGAAAGATGGTGGCAAAGGATCCGACTGCCGCTAGTATAGCTGTTTTTCGAGCGGCGCTTTCATCACTGACCGCCCCAAAACGCTGGATATTTTGCCAAGTACCTCCCCAGAAAACAATAGAAAGGAGCATAGCCATGATCATCCAGTGCCAGTTGAATTTTTCATCGGTCCAGGCCATAAAATGCCCCGGGGCATTGAGCACGAAACCACTCCATCCCCCCACCTCTTGCAGGGTAAAAGGGATAATAATCAATACAGCAAGCGCTAAGATGATAAACTGGACCACGTCAGTCACTGCCACGGCGATAAGCCCTCCTAACATGGAGTAACTGATCATCACCGTACCGCAAACCAATATACTTGGCACTAAGGGTACATCGAGCGCCAAGGCCACAATTTTGCCGATGGCATAGATCTTAATGGCATCGTCAAACAAGTAATACGGGATACCTACCCATGCTAAAAACTGGCGGACATTTTCCCGGTATCTTTTCCGAAGGAACTCCGTGGGTGAAGTCAGGCGCGCACGTCGCCATAAATGGGCCACGAGTAACATGCCAATAGCGCCCCCTAAGCCATTAAAAAAATAGAATACCACTACCGGGAAACCATGTTCATAAGCCGCTGACGCCAGCCCAACAAACATATAGGCACTGTAGGTACCCATAAATACGGAGAGACCGGATACCCACCAACTGAGCTGTTTGCCCGCACTAAAAAACTGGTCCATGTTCTTGATCTTACGGGAAAAGAAATACCCCGCGTATACCATGAGAGACAGGTATAAAAATATGACGCCGTAATCTACGAGATCTATGTCATTTAGTTTTTCCACATTACTGTATTAAGGTCAGCGTTTATTTTATTGAATATAGCAAAAGGCAAACGCAACGGGCTTATTACAGTCAAATGGCGTACGAAGAAGAGAGGCAACATCCGAATTAGCAATTTTTGATTCCGTGATACATCTTTCCGGGTAACGTTTTGGTATATTCAAGCCAAGCCAGTGAGGGCTCTTTGCATAGAAAAGAGGATAGATTACCATAAGGGCCCTCTTATGACTCGGATCAAGTTTCATATTTAATGCACACTAGTTTCACTTTATGTTGTATTTGGCCATGGTTTACGTTTAGAATGTAGATCCCATTCTGCCAGTTTGAGGCATTCAAGCGGTATTGCCCCACTACGACGTCAACTTCATGTATCCATCTGCCGCCTGATGCCATTACACTCAAGGGCCTCATTTTTATCATCGGGAATTTTCCCTGTAACCATTTGTTGTGCAGCCACCTGGCATACCAGCCCGATCGACATGATTAGAAGTAGAATTGTTCTCATCGATAGGCTTTTTAGATTGAATGGAGTTGATTGTTTACGTTAAGCAAGGTAAGAAGGGCAAAAAGCGAATTCCAAAAAAAGACATAATAGTATCATTCTTTTCCCGAAAAGAATTGTTTTATTCATTAATCCAGGATTCGGAAGATTTCAAATGACCTATTTTTACCAAAAAAAAAAAGACATTTCCCTGTAGATTATACAAATTCAAAAAGCCTATCATCAATAGTGAGAGCACCCACAATAAGCAAAATAGTACTACACGAAATTTATAAAAAGATGGAACCCTTCCTTGAAAAAGCTCAAAAAGACTCGAATGAATCTTTTTTGTAAAAAAACGAGGTATGAGTGGAAGTTAACGGCAGCATGCTCATAGCCAACGAACATACCATCTAGTGGATAGTCATAGGTCGCGATTTTACAACCTTTCTAACTTCAATTGCCCAGTTTAAGAAGATCACGGGAAAAACACGAAAAGAATAGCGGCCGGAACATATTGATCCACTGGCTGGAAGATCTCCTCTTCCCTGGTTGTTCCTCTTGCCTAACCCGGCAATCCACCGGTGAGAGCAGGGCTAAAAGTCAAACAGATCACTCAAGAAAGATTCCTTTTTCTTCTTTTTACGCCGATGGTCTTCTATTCTTGGATCATAACTTTTGCGGAAATAGGTTGAGCTGGATTCTTCATCAGTATTGGCATGTATGGAACGTTCTATGATCTTATCTAACTCTCCGCGGTCAAGCCATATTCCACGACACTCCGGGCAGTAATCGATCTCCACACCGTGTCGATCTGCCATAGCCAGGTTAACATTACAATTCGGGCACTTCATTTTGTCAGTCTTTTATTTTTTAATGAATACAACCAAAACCGAAGGGAGGAGGTTTCAAATCCCTTTGACTTTTCCTTTGATCTACCAGCCTATTATTGTTGGAAACATATCAATACAGGTCACTTTTTGACGATCTCCTAATTTCAATAGCTTCATTGATAACTAAGGCTTTACTAAATTTAAGTCACTGATAACCATTGCTATAAACCGAGTTCAGCTATTTTTTGGTTACGATCTAGCTGTTCTAACCATCATTAAACACACCATGATAACGTCATTCCTGCCAGCTTTGCAGGGTGGGT
>JANQLQ010000047.1 GCA_028280565.1 Fulvivirga sp. | reverse complement strand
GCGCAAAAAACGCGCATAGCCATAGCTACGTAAGTCTTTTTGCAACGCAGAGATCCCGCAAAAGATACCCCGGATTGGCCGTTATTTGAGGCTTGACATGACACTAGGAAGGCTGTTAACTTCCCAACCGGTCCTTTCGCATCTGCCCGCTGTCCCAATGATCATCATTGATTACATCCATGGCCTTTAGGTCCTCTTTTAACTGCGCTTCTTGCTGGGCGATTTCCTCTCGTGCTTTTAAAAGGTACTCTTCGCTATCCAGGCTTTTTTCGGCAAGCCGGCGCAAGCTTATTTCATCGTATTTTAAGAATTTCTGGGCTTGGCGGTGGGTAGTATACCTCCTATGCCCCAGGATTTCCAATACGTCGCTGGCCAGCCTTACCGAGGTGTCGACCGATTCGCGGTAGACCCGCTCGATCCCCCTATTGAACAGCTCATGGGCATCTACCCGGCTTTTGGCCCGTATTAAAAGTTTTAAGTTTGGAAAATGCTTTTGCAGCATTTCCACCATGTCAAGGGTAACATCGGGGTTGTCAATCGCAGAAATGAGTATATCAGCTTCATCTGCCCCGGCAGAATACAAGAGATCTTCACGGGTAGCGTCACCGTAATACACCTCGAATCCCAATCGCCTGAGCAGGTCTACACGGTTGGAGTCATGGTCTAAGATGGTCGCTTCCACACCGTTGGCACGCAGAAAGCGGCCTACGGTGCTTCCAAAATGTCCAAAACCTACCAAGATAACTTTGCTCTTTTTTTCGATCGTATCCATCGGTTTTTCTTCCGACTCCCGGGTACCCACCTTTGGCAGGACGAACCGTTCATTAACGATGCCAAAAATAGGAGAGAGGGTCATACTTATGGCCGTAAGCACCAGCAGCAGGTCAAGCATAGGCTGGTCAATAATGCTGAGCTGGTGCGTAAAAGACAACAGCACGAAAGCGAACTCCCCGATTTGCGCTAATCCCACACTGAACAATAAGTTCTGATCCGTGGTCATGCGAAAAAACTTACCGACCAAGAATAATATGCCAATCTTGACCAAGATGATGCCCACTACTAGCGAGGGCACTAATACCGGGAGCTGACCAATGACTTGGAAATTAATAGAGGCGCCTACGGCAATGAAGAACAAGCCCAGCAAAAGTCCCTTAAAAGGCTCCAGGTTACTTTCCAACTCGTGTTTGAACTCACTATTCGCCAGTACCACGCCGCCCAAGAAAGCTCCTAAGGCCGGGCTGAGCCCTACGAGCTCCATCAGGTAGGCCACAGCAATGACGATCAGTAGTGCCGATGCGGAGAACAGTTCCCTTAGCCGTGTTTTCGCCACAAAACGCAACACGGGTACGCACAAGTATTTACCTACGACTATCACGAGTGCCACGGAGAGTAAAACCGCTAGGGTTTGAAAGCCAATCGGGAGATTTTCTATGAAGGAACCATGGGCATCTTCAGAAACTTCCATAGTCCCCGTGGCCAACAAAGGCAACAGTGCCAGCATGGGGATAACGGCAATGTCCTGGAAAAGCAGCACGGAAAAAGAAGAATTGCCGTAGGAAGTATCCATTAACCCTTTCTCTTTTATGGTTTGCAGTACAATGGCCGTGGAAGAAAGGGCAATGGCCATCCCGATCGCCAGGGAAGCTTGCCAGCTTAATTCAAACAAGGTTGACACGAAGGCGATCACAATTATTGTTATCCCGACTTGTAATCCACCCATACCGAGTATGGATTTTCGCATTCGCCAAAAGTTCTTAGGTTCGATCTCTAGCCCGATCAAGAAGAGCATCATCACTACTCCAAATTCAGCAAAATGTAAAATGTCCTCACCTTCTTCTCCTATAAAGCCCAGCAGGTACGGACCGATCAGGATGCCGGCAAGCAAATACCCTAAAACAGAGCTTAGGCCAAAACGCTTGGCAATAGGAACACAAACTACGGCGGCGCTGAGGTAAATAACGGCTTGGAAAAGGAAACTCCCGGTCATAGAACTTATGCGTTGTTGATCAAATGAAGATCGTTTAGAAATTGGCAAGATTCATCGGTGGCCATTTGGATATCTCCTGCCTTCAGTAGGTTGAGTAACGAGATGTATTGTTCCTCGTAACCTTTTAGCGAGGCAGGATCGAGCAAATGTGTACCTAAAACCGCAAAAGGAGGTAGATACTCCATGCCACACAAGCGGGCGGTTTGCTCAAAAGGCCTTAGAAACTCTCTTACCGTGTAATGATTTTTCCCCTCGGCACAATACACTTTACGTGTGCCCCCGGCTGTGAGAACATTGAGCGTGGTTTTGCCTACCAGCGCATTACCTTCAGGGCCATACGCCCAGTTATACTCCAGTACTACATCGATCCATTGCTTTAACAGGGGAGGACAGCTGTACCAATAAAAGGGATGGTGCCAGATCACGACATCGTGAGCTAGCAAAAGTTTTTTTTCATACCGGGTATCAATGTTAAAGTCCGGGTAGTTTTCGTAAAGGTCATGGATGGTCACATCACTGACCTGGGCGGCAGCGTTAATGAGCAATTTGTTTACCCTGGATTGTTCAAGCCGGGGATGGGCAAAAAGGATCAGAATTTTTTTCACAGTGGTTAAGGGAATTGAAGGTTAACTATCCATACCGGTTATTGCAATGATAATCAAACAATGTTCAAAAGGGTTTAGTTTTATCATAATTCCAGGTATATTGGATCGCATCCTCTTACGCTATACCCTTCCACTATCGGTGCTTTAAAAAGATATGGAAAGCTTTAGATCCAAAATTTTATGGTTCAACCCAAAATACCTTTGGCTATGGATAAAATGTTAGTAGCGTTGCCATTATGACCAAGACGGAGAAATACCTGCCCTTTGTGCTTTCCCTTACATTGCCGGGGATGAATATTGTGAATAACAACCCTACTATGGGGGATTATGATTGGGAACGAGTATTGCCCGTTTATTTCTTGTTTTCGCTGTTTTTGCTGGTGATATGGTATGCTAATTATTATTTTTTAAATCGTGAAAATAGACTGACCCAATTCCTGGGCCGCTACGGTGTGATCCTCTTGGGCAATTCTATACTGATCCTGCTTTTAGCGGGTATCGACGATGTCTTGCGCCCCGAAGGCCTAGGTGAAAAAATTAACAACTGGGCAGTACTTTACCGCCTTAGCTTGGTGGTATGTGTATTCCTGGTGATCCAGCAGGTGTTTAAAACGATCCGCGATCGTGAAGCTCTGAAAATACAGAACTTATCGCTACAGGCCGAAAACCTGAAATCACAACTGGAAACGATGAAGCAGCAGGTCAACCCGCATTTTTTATTCAATAGCCTCAATACCTTAATGGACTTTATCGAAGATGACCAAGAGAAGGCCGTGGAGTTTGTGCGTAGTTTTTCTAACCTGTACCGCGTGGTGCTGCAAAGCAGCAGGAGGGACTTTGTTTTGCTAGGGGATGAACTGAAATTTTTAGAAGATTACTGGAACCTGCTGAGAATGCGTTTTAATGGAGCAATAGAGCTTCATAATTACAGCGAGCTTAGTGAAACGGGGTATTTGATCCCCCCACTTTCCCTGCAATTGCTCGTAGAAAATGCCGTAAAACACAACCTGGCCACCCATGAAAAGCCGTTGGTGATCGAAATCCTTGGCCTGGAGAGTGCTATCATTGTTCAAAACACCCTCCTCCCCAAAGCTTATAAAGAAAAAGGAGAAGGTGTAGGATTGATGAACCTTCAAAAACGCTTTACCCTTTTACACCAACCCATTCATTACGGTGTGGAAGGCAATAAATTCAAAGTTACATTACCGTTAAAAACTGTTTGACATGCTACCTACGATCAGCACGGTTATTATAGAAGATGAACCATCAGCCGTAAAAAGGCTAACAAAGGAGTTAAAAAGGCTGGGGGACATCCAGTTTGACATTGTGACGAGCATCGATAGCGTTGCAGGAGCCATTGACTGGTTCGATGGTTCGAAAAAAGTGGACCTTGTGTTCATGGACATCCAGCTTAGCGATGGGCTTAGCTTCGAGATCTTCAAAAATACGAGCATACCCAGCCCTGTCATTTTTACTACGGCTTACGATGAATACGCTTTGCAAGCCTTTAAAGTCAACAGTTTAGACTACCTGCTGAAACCCATCAATCCCCCTGACCTCAGGAATGCGATCGACCGTTTTTTGGCACTTCACGATAATTTCAGCCGTGAGACTTACATGGACCAGCTGGTACGGCTGGCGAATGAATTCAGGCCGCAAACCTACAGGTCAAGCTTTTTGGTGGCTTTCAAACAGAAAATGGTCCTGGTCAATGTTGAGGATGTGGCCTACATCTATGTTAAGGAGAGGGGAGTTTTCTTGAAGAAAAAAGATGAAACAGAACACGTAATCGATTTCTTTTTGGACCAACTGGAAAAGCAGCTTGATCCAAGCTTGTTCTACCGAGCCAATAGGCAATACCTCGTGGCCCGGTCAGCCATTGCAGAAATTGAGCCTTATTTCACTGGGCGACTATTACTGATCGTAAAGCCTGGTCCCCCGTCCCCCGTCATCATCAGTAAAGAGAAGGCCTCACACTTTAAACGCTGGGCAGACTATTAAAACGCTTCATCTCCACAAGTGAAGCTTGGGGACCAAAATAGTGGGCCTGGACAAGAATAACCCTTGATAATCCCTTAGTTCACCTCATTTTTGAAAGTAAACATAGGGCAACGGTATACTAGCAACTTAAACTAAAGGTGCCGGGAATAAATCGTTATAGCATGGCCGCGCCTACCTTCCGAACAGGCCGGCAGGAATGACAAGGGAAAAGGGAGTTGGCTTATTCGAATGTTCTGATCTGAAGCGCTAGTTACTTTTTGACCGGACATTATCCCCTGGCTAAACCAACCTGGTAAAGATCTATCTAACAAATTATGAAACTTTATAAAACAATACTGGTGGCCTTTCTAAGCGGTTTATTTGCAACTAACAGCATGGGCCAAACAAGGGAATGCTTGACGATGCAAATGGATAGCCTGCGGAGGTCTGATCATAATCGTGCCGGTGCCAGCCAAGCCTTTGAAACCTGGCTAGCATCTAAAAGATACGGCAATTCTACAGGTAGAACGGCATCCATCACCTACTCCATTCCCGTGGTGGTGCATGTGGTGCATAACGGTGAGCCCTTGGGCGAAGGGGCTAATATCAGCTATGCACAGGTACAGTCACAGATCGAGGTATTGAATGAAGATTTCCGGAGAAAGGAGGGCACCAATGGATTTAACAATGACCCGGTGGGCGTGGATACACGCATTGAATTTTACCTGGCCCCTATAGATCCCTTGGGCAACGTCTTGGCCGAACCGGGCATTGATCGTATCCACGGAGGTCGTGCAGAATGGCCTACGGGCGTGGTGCAGAACCCCATTGAGTTTCAATTAAAGCCCGTCACCATATGGGATCCAGGGCGATATTTCAATATCTGGACTGTGAATTTTGGTGGTTTTATCGGTCGTAATCTCTTGGGATATGCGCAATTCCCCGATATGTCGGGGTTAGAGGGACTCAATGAAGATGAAGGAGGCGCACTTACTGACGGGGTGGTCATTGGTTATCCATATTTTGGAAGTAGTGAGAAAGGAGATTTCCCGTCGTTGTTTGCTCCATTTGACCTGGGGAGGACCACCACGCATGAAGTAGGGCATTGGCTAGGGCTACGGCATATTTGGGGAGATGGTAATTGTTTTATAGATGATTTCGTGGGCGATACTCCCCCCGCCAATCAACCGACCAATGGCTGCCCTACCGAGGTGTTTTCCTGTACCGTAGAGAGTATGTTTGAAAACTATATGGATTATACCGACGATGCCTGCATGAATATTTTTACCGAAGGCCAGCGAGAGCGGATGGAAATCGTGCTAGAGAACTCCCCCCGCAGGGCAAACGTGGTGGAAGTTATAGTCGGTACCACGGAACCCATCGAGCCCGTGATCAAGGTCTATCCCAATCCCACCGCTGGAAAGGTGACAGTCAATGTTCAAAGCGGGTGGATGCGGGAAATTACCCTATTCGATACCATGGGCAGCATCATTCGCGAATACCGACTTCCAGCAACGGTTAACCCTGTGAATCTCAATATCGAAGGCCTGCCCGACGGGCTTTATTTCATTGTAGTTACCGGTGAGCGTGGGGAAATAATGGGTAAGGAAAAGCTCATAATTTTTAAGTGAATGAATGGTCTTTGATCCGGGTTTGAAGCGTTTCAGTAGCGAAAATTGAAATGAAATAAAAAGACAATCTTTTGTGCCTCCTTGGAGTCTCCTGTAAAGGACTCTAAGCGTGATGACATTAATCAAGGTAACCTAATTACATGAAAGAGCGGACGTTCTACGTGGTTTTGGATCGGGAGACCGCTTTGCTTAACCTCTGACCAGTACATAGGGCGGAAGAAGTAAATTTTACCCGTCATTACGATGACAACGATCGGAAGAAGAAGCAACCCCCAAGTCGTCGGGTAACGGGACCAGGCTACACCTGGTGCACCACGAGTAAAGGATTGCTTCACCGCCTGCCCCAAGCCAGCCACGGGTTATACACATGGCACAGAAATGTTTTTATCGTCATCGCGAACTTTGTGGGTTGGCTTCAGCTGGGCGTGAAGCGATCCCCCGCTTGAGAAGCGGTAACAAAGTCCATGGTGTATCCCATGGAGGGGATGGCTTCGTAGCCCCTGCACCGACATCGCCAGCCTACCTATGACATACCTTGCTCCTATCGTCATCGCGAACCCAGCGTGTTGGCTTCGGCAAGGCGTGAAGCGATCCCCCACTCGCGGAACGAG
>JANQLQ010000037.1 GCA_028280565.1 Fulvivirga sp. | reverse complement strand
TAATTGGACGGTTAGCTATTTTTTTCTTATCCCGTTTTTAAAGTCGGCAGTTAGCAAAGGGCAATCGGCAATCCTACATTTTTTTGCCTACTGCCCTTTTGCCTATTGCCTACTGATCAAGAACATTCCAATACCTCAAACCTACTCATCCTCTACCCGGTGCGTCATTTGAGGCTTGACTGAACACTAGGGATTACAGTAGTCACAATATTGAGGATCAGCTACACTTTTTCCTTCCGAAACGGGCTTTTCTTGGGTGAATGAGCACTTAGCGCATGAGTAGATATGAGCCAAGGTCAGCCGGGTAGGCAAACCGCAAAGTCGACAAGGCAATCCTTGGATGGTGCCGGTAATCGTAAAACCGGGGGTATCACATCTTGGGCAGCAAGAATATATCGTGTCCACCAGTTTTTCTGCTGCCGTTTTAATCACGGCCATACGCATAGGGTTAAACATTGCGCGCATATCGGTTTCCACATAAGCCTGTCCATACTTTGTAATGAGTTGCCGGTGAATTTCCAACAATTTATCCCAGTTGGTAACGCCTTTGTGGATCAGCCGTAAATCCTCCTTTGCAGGACGTAACACCAAACCATGGGAAGGGAATTTAGCCGAACGGGCGAATTCGGACAGCTCCTCTTGAGAGTTCACTTCCGAGCCGTTGAAATTGGTATCTAGGCTTAGCTCACGGGCCACGATCTCTAATTCATTTTTCTTGTCCACCAGCACCAAGATCTCGTCATCGGCATGGGTGAAAAATAAGGTGGGATGCGCTCCAAAGGAACCTTCACTGGCTATGGCCAAGTCACATTGGGTTGCCTTCATAGCCATTTGGCATTTCTTTCGTGCGGTGCTAAGCGGGTCCTCCTCACGTATTGCCTCACCGGTAAAGGTGCCTAAAATATCTGTGTCAAAGTTTTCCGGCACAAAGCAGGTAACACCCAAAGCGGCTTCCAGGACAGGGGCAATGACTTCCTCTTTTTTATGTTTGGTGGCTATCACCAAGCTCCTATTGGAAAACAGCGCCCGGGCCCGGTCTTGGCAATGAGTCATAGTTGAATTGAAAACAGGTCTGTAGGTCTTACAAATTACTATATACTAAGTTAGGAAAGGAACGATACGATCCTAGGCGAAGAAATTAGATACTAGGCACGGTAGTCAACCATTTTTATTTTGATAAAAGTCATTACTAGGACGCTCATGTATTTTTAAACGCATGGTATGTATATTCAAGCGTCAACAAAAACTCCCCATGAACCAACAACTAGCAATAACCGCCTTATTGATCCTAACAACACGGATAAGCCTTTCCCAGGAACTTTTTCGTCCTAATTATCCAACCGGCCTTTTAGGAATTGTAAAGGTCTAAATGTTTTCCCACAGGAACATTATCCCAGGTTAGTTCATAACTACCAATCCAAAAGATATGATCCATTAGTAGTAAGAGAGGAAATTAGTGAGATCAAATGAACTTTTACTGGCAAACCGGCCTCCTTATAATAGCAACGTTTTGAATGGATACAAATCATGGAAAATCCTACATGGCATGTCGAAAAATTGCCAAGATCTTGGTGTATCCAGTTCTTTCGGTATTTTAAGGGATGAATATCGAAGTGAAATGGTATTAAAATGAAAAAACTCGCTATTCTTTTTGTCTTAGTGGTTGCCATCATAGCCCTGGGGTGTAACTCGGATGACGACGGTCCCAGTCCTTTCGTTATTGTTGATGATGAAGGGGTTCTCATCCTGCTGGAATGGTCTACCGGGAGTGGTCTTCAGCAGGCGATCGACAACGCTGACTTGGACATGGATCTTATTTTGGACAATAATGTCATTCGAACATCAGCTAGTTCTACATCCTTTGAAGAGATTACGTTCGAACCTAGTTTTCCAAATGGAAATTACGACATTGACATAAATTATTTCTCAGGAGAAGAAGCAGTAGATTTCACAGTATTTGTTAACCCTATTTCTGGCGAAAACCAAAATTTTGTGGCAGCGGAAAGCTTTTCTATGGAACAAGCAAGGGGTGCTGTGTTTTCCCCTTTTCTTAATATTATCAAAGTTGATAGTACCTACACTATTTCACGAATCAATTAGTTCTACCGGTCTTGATTCCCAGTCACCAGTGTCCAGTCCAGCCTCAAATGATGAGTAATTAGATATATAGTTGAAGCTTCAAAAGGACACCTGTAGAGATACGGTTGAGCTAATGTATCTATTTTAATCATTTTTTTGTCTAAAATAATGCTCTTGGCTACGTATCTCTATTCTTTGTACAATAGCGAGAATGCCAAACCTAGAGCTTTTCGCCCTTTTTATTGCCGGGATGTTACTAGGCAGAAAGCGGATCTTTGAGCGGATCGATGAGTACAGGCAATCATTCGCAGTTGCTTTTGCCTTGGCTTTACCTTGTTTGCGTTTTTTTATTTTCTGGGCATGCTTGTTAACACAGGGTCTTTAACTTCATGGCAAAAACAGCAACTTGAAACTTTGCTTACTTCTTACAGTAACCTAGCCATAACTGCTATGATCATATCCTTGACCTTACTGGTCTATGCCAAATATAGCAAGGCATATATTTTTCAATGGCTAGCCTCTTATGGTAAAATGAGCCTCACTAATTGTGTCTTCCAAGCAGTATTTGGGGTCATCTTGTTCTATGAGTTCGGGTTTGGTCTGTATAAATATTTGGACAGCGCGTGGAGCCTGGCACTTGGCTTTTTTGTATTCGCTACCCAAGTGATGATAAGCCATTATTGGAGCAAAAAGTTTTACTACGGCCCGATGGAATGGGTTTGGCGCAGCGCTACCTATTTTGATTTTACCATAAAGTTTAGACGACAGTCTTTAGGGAGTGAAATGGCCCCCAAATGGAGAATGAAATCTTAGGAACACGTGTAAAATCATTCCATCGCTAGAAAGAAAGTGAATTGAAACCAGGCGCTATGGCTGTTGGAAGACTTATCTTAACTTTAAGATCATCATGAGCTTTTCATTAAAATACAAGATACTCTTCTCACTGTTTTCAGGCTTACTTTTTGCCCTTTTAAGTAGCCTAGTCAATTTTTTCTTACAAGACAAAGCGTTCCACTGGGGCATATTTATTTTCAATTTGCTCTTTTTTGGATTCTTCTTTGGATTTGGTTTTTTGCACCTCATGAAAATCTTTTCCAATAGGACACTCAAAAAAATAATACCGGAACTATTAGAAGGCGAAGTCATTCAACGCGAAGGGCCAGCAAACCTTTTTCGTGGCATAGAAGCGGTCGGGGGTAAGCTACTGCTCACCAACAAAAGACTGGTCTTTAAGTCTCATAAAGTAAATATTCAACGAGGTCAAATCAACTTAGAGCTGGACCAGGTCACGGGAGTTACCAGCAGAAAAACCTCTAAAATTTTCGACAACGGGATGCGCATTTTAAATAAAAATGGTGAACAATTCGATTTTGTCGTTTTTGAACGCGACGAGTGGATCTCGAGGATAAAAAAATCTACAAATACACTCTTGGAATAGCACCCTGGTTCGTTTGTCATAAATATGCTTAATTTTAATGGTGACCTACCCTTCTTTATGATCGTCAATGGTACTTTGATCCCCCCATTCATGAGATCCATACTTCCACTCGTTTTCTTATGGGGCGTAAATGTTACTAAAGCCCAGGAAAACATTACATTACTCGGCAAGGTCAATGACAAAACAACAGGGGAACCTATCGCCTATGCCCACATTTACATCAAAGATTTATTTATAGGGACCACTTCCAATCAACTGGGGGAATATGTCATTAAAATTCCCAAAAACGCCTTCTCTTCCTTCCTAGTCATATCCGCTGTAGGATACGAAAATGAATATATACCGCTGGATGGAGATATCGAAAAGTACAAGGTCATATTGATGGAACCCGGGATTACTAAATTAGAGGAGGTAGTGATTTCTCCCCTTGACCCTTCGGTAATCGTGGATTCGATGATTACTAAGATACCCGGGAACTACTATCCTGATAAGTACACAGCTAATGGTTTCCAGCGAGAATATGTGAAGACCTTCGGGCACTATATCCAGCTTATGGAGGTGGCCTTCCGGACTTATGGGAATACTAGCCAGCAACGATCCGAGGTATTAAAAGCCTCTTTTATAGAAGATAAAAAAGAAAAAGAACCTTTGTGGGATTCGTCTAGGGGTGGATTTTATACCTTTGGTTGGACTCATGTATCAGGAATCCATCAACCCTCCCAGCAAAAGTTCCTGGGTATTGAACTTGACAAAAGCAATGCCATACACAAATACTATGATTTTGAGTTTATAGATGAAATAAAACTTGATGAAGAAGAAGTATATGTTGTTGAATTTGATCAAAAAAAGAAAGTAAAAAAGCCCCTTCTCAAGGGAACACTTTATGTCAGCAAGGAGTCCTATGCATTAGTCAGATTAAGCTATGAGCTTAGCCCAAAGGGGATTAGGAAGCTAAAACCACATCATACCTGGGGAGGAAAAGTCCTTAGCAAATCGCCAAAGAAGATCGAGGTTAAAGCCGACCATGGTGAGGTCACTTATAAAAAAGTAAGAGACAAATGGTTTTTAAATAGCATTGTATTGGATACTGAATTCGATGCGTCGTTGACTATGTTTGGGGTGACAATCTCCAAAAAGGAAAACCTTACGTTTCATTCTGAACGTGTCATCACCGGGATCGATACAGTCTCAATACCGGTGGACTTAGCTCCTAATATAGCGGAACTGGGTAGTATTCCTACGTTACAAAACTTCATCAAAAAAGAGTATGAACAATACAATGTCGAGGCGGATAATTGGACCGGGTTTAACCTTATAAAGTCAGATACCTCGTTTTCTCAAATTTCACGACAGCTCAAACGTAAAAACGAAAGGTGGTCTACCACAATAAGAAAGCAGGCACTGGAAAGGATTATTTCTCAACCCCATACCAAAAGTGAGCTGAAAGAGGATATAGATTATTTGCAGGAGTCATTAGAAATACTGCACCCGGGATATACTTGGTACACTGGTGAGGAGGACCTAAACATTCAATTTCAAAACCTTAAGAAAAATCTTGGAAACAACTGGACAGAAATTGATCTTCTCAATCAATTAGCTCCAATTATAGAAAATATCAATTGCGGGCATACGGAAATCTTACCGTCCGAAGAACGGTCAAAGTACCAGCGGCTTTATAAAAAACAATTCCCTTTAAAAATAAAGATCAGAGATGATCAAGCCGTGGTTACCGAAGATTATGGTTCTATCCCAAAGGGGGCAGACTTAGCATCTATTAATGGTACCTCCATGGTTACAATCATAAATAAATTAAAATCTTTTATTCCATCTGACGGCTACAATGAAACGTATAAACACTTTCGGCTTCAAAACGAGTTTACCAGCTTATATTCTTTGTATTACCCCACTGATAGTGCTTTTACCGTAGACATTGCTGACCCAGGTAAGCCGGCTATTGAATATAGACTTGCCGGTCGTGATTTTGAGCCTAGAGGTGAACCAGGCCTATCTAAATCATTCGAAATGATCGATTCTTTGAACACCGGTTATCTTAAAATCAGCTCATTTCGCCCGGATCAAACTTTTCCAAGTTTCCTGGAAACTACGTTTAAATACCTTCAAACGGAGAAAATCGAAAATCTCATCATTGATGTAAGAGACAATCAAGGCGGGGTGGATCAATATGGGGCACTCTTGTACTCTTACTTGGCAAGCAAACCCTTCCGGTATTACAAAAGTATTACCGTTTCTAACGGTGATAGCCTAATATTAAACCGTTTATCGTTTGGAGAAATTCCATTTCATAGCGCCCTTCCCGGTTTTTTATCTGCCATTAAGCCCCTTGACGATAAGCATTTCGAATATTTAAAGCATAATAATCTAGAAGTCCAAAAACCGGGCCTAAGCTCTTTTAAAGGAAAGGTATACCTACTCGTTAATGGGGGTACCTTTTCTGCTGCTTCAGAATTTGTTTCCATTTGCTATTCAAATCATCGCGGAATTATTATCGGGGAAGAAACAGGTGGAGGATATTATGGGAATTGCAGTTTGGGAGCACCTATCTTGGAATTGCCTAACACGAAACTAAGAGCCGTTATACCTTTAGGGAAATACAAGCTATGGGTGAATAAGGAAGCGGAGAAAGGACACGGTATCATTCCACATTACGAAGTAGATCACACGGCCGGAAATTATTTAAGAGATAGAGATTTAGAATTGTGTATTGAGTTAATACTGAGAGATAGAAGATAAGTCATGATCACACATTAGTAAATAACTGGCTTTGAACTTTTCCATAAAAATTCCGTTTTTTATACTATAAAAGTCCATAAAGAGCGGACAATGAACGGAAAAAAATTGAAGAGAAATGGAATTAAGATTAAAAGTTGACTCAAGTTTTATGAATGAGTTAAAGAAAAGAATGAATATGAAAAGTAATACAGAGCTTACGGCTACTGCTCTTACACTGCTTGATTGGGCAAGTAAAGAGAAACAATCTGGTCATAATATAATTACCCAATCCGAAGATGGTAAAACTTCTAGACTGGTTATGCCCCAGTTAGAAAGAGTTAAAACTGAAAAATGAGTACTGATAAGGACCGTAATAAAGACAAAGAATTTGAAAAGCCCATAGTAGCTCCAGGGGGTTCTTCCAGTAAAGAGAATGACCAGGAAAACATTCTTTTAGATGTAAAAGGTTCTCTTGTGAGCTCACTGGACAAAAACCTGGCCTTTTTTAAAATTTCATTATTCTCCCTAATTATTGCTACCATAGCTATTCTTGTAGTTTTTATCTCTATTTGGACTTCCTCAAAGCCTATTTACACCCAGGATAATTATCAAGGATTTCTAACAGATTCAATACTAATGGATACTACCAATGTTTCAGCCATAATTCAGTTTGAAGAGGAGAAAATGAGGGCTTATTATGAATCAAGGATTGCTTATCGAAATGATATGATCGAGATGCTTAAAGCAGTGTTGCTTAATTTTTTATTGCCGATTCTGACAGCAGTTATAGGGTATCTTGCCGGGATAAATAAGTCAAATGACAATAATGAAGATTAACTCAAGCTGGGAAAAGAGTTGGCTTCAGCCAAAATTAACAACTTACACCAAGAAGGCTTATTCCAAGCTATCATTTCACAAGATCCAGCAAATCTTTCATTCGCCCTTCACTATCATACATTTTGAATTCCAAACGGCTGCCTGAAACGGTTACTGTAAAATAATGATGCCCGCGGTAAGTTTTGGCGCTAAACCATGCCCTAGAAGGGGCGAAATCCTCCAGGTTCCCCCCTCCTCCACCGCCTTGGATATAGACCACCCCATTTTTTTCATTGATCTTATCTTCTAAAATAGGTAGGGTACGCTGGTAGGTATGCAAGTGGCCAAAAAACACCATGTCTACCTTATACTTTTCATACAATGGCACAATCTTACGGATCCCGGGATCGCCCAGCGCCGAAGCCCCCTTCCATGAATCTCCATAGTCATTCTCATCCGCCGAATAAGGAGCATGGTGGTGCGCTACAAACTTCCATAAGGCGGTAGAATTTTTGAGTTTCTCTTCCAGCCACATGTACTGCTCCCTCCCGGGAGCGAACTCCTTTTTCAAGTTGCTGTTGAGCATAAAAAACTCGGCGTTGCCATAGCGAAAGGAATAATATCCATCTTTACCAGGCAGGTCGTGATATTTTTCATACCAATAGAGATCCTGCTCCCCATTACCGGCTACAGGAAATACCGGGATACGGCTAGTCAGTTGGTTCATGCCTTGGAAGTATTCATAGTTCCACTCAAACTTATGATGTTCCATGCCCCCATCGGTAAGGTCTCCCACAATGACAATGAAATTTGGCCGCTCATCCCATACCAATTTCGAAATACGATCATTGATATGGGGCCTGGCCTCGGTATCACCGATCACGGCAAATGAAAAAGGGGTATTTTCATTCCCGGCGGTGGCAAAGGTAAGGTTACCGGATTCGATCACATTTCCGTTTTCATCTATAGCCTTAATATTATAAAAATATTGCTGGCCCGGCTCCAGGTCGTCCAAGACCAGCTTATGGATATTTTTGCCTGGGGATCCTTTTGTTTCGGGACTAAACGTCATGTCTACCACCACCTTATCGGTCAAAGGTAAGGCCTTCCCGTAGTATACCTCTGCATACGAGGGCCTGTCTGTCTCCCAAATAACGTTCACGGAGCGCTGTGTCACATAGTTAAGATAAGGGCCAGCATTAAAATGGAACCTTGCCGGGAACAGTCTACCCTCTTCCACCATGCCCTGCAAGCGAGTAAAGCTGTTTTTAATATCGCCAGCGGCCTGTTTGGTTTCATATAGACGCAGGCATTTCAGCATATTTCCAAGGTCCATATAGGGCTCGTTTTTCATATAGCTTGCCACCTCTACTTCCATTTCTGCCGGGTCAAAGGGTTTAAGTTTCCCTATTTTCATCTCTTCTACCGGCTCGCCATCGAGGTAAAGCAACACCCTACTTTTCTCAAAGGACACGGCCAGGTGGGTCCAGTATTTTTTCCACGCCTTTTTCTCAACCGTATAAGTAAGCAATTGGGCAAAAGGTGAAGCATCCGTTTTTACGGAAAGAACGATCTCCCTATCATAAATACCAAGCAGCCAGGCAGGCTCTGTAGGAGTATATTTACTTTTTAATGCAGCCAAAACACCAATAGGTTGGTCCACATGATCCACCAGCCACATTTCTAGGGTAAACCCTTCCGTAGGGAGGCTGGCCACGTCAATAAAGCCTGTCACCCTTTCCGATGGCTCCTCGCCATAAAAAATCAATGGGAGGCTTTCCTGGCCTATCGTCGTCTTCGGGGTTTCCGGGGGTAAGATACGCGGACCGGGGTAATTATTAGCCCTACCCGGGAGTGTATAATCCGGCCAGAACCACCACTCCCCGGGGTAGGATTGCTGTGCCGGTAAGCTGAAGTGAACCAGCAAAAAAACAAGCATCCAGAACACTTTCATAACCTCTTTTTTCTTTTGAATTCATGCATGATTTCTCCTTTTAAATTCTTCGCCGTCATACGGCAGGTATTCCCCTCTATCGTGAAGGTCACGTAATGATGCTGGTTCACGATGGTATCCATTTCCGGGTAGTCTGAATTCTCTAAAGGCTCAAGGCTCCCTCCGGCACCCCCGATAATGAGAAGATCTGTTGTAAAATCACCCGATCTTTTGAGCAGGTGTTCGTAATCATGGGTATGGCCGCTGACCACAAAATCCACTACCCCTTTATGGACCAATGGATCGATCACCTCCCGGATGACCTCATCTCCATGGTAGCCTGGCCAGCCTTGGGAGTAAGGAGGCTGGTGTACGAAGATAAAACGCCAGGTAGCATCTTCCCATTGCTTAGAATGAATGACCTGTGATAACCACCGGGATTGTTCCCGGTCTTGCTTTATGCTAATAGGAAAACTACGGTTGGGATCTAACGCGATGAATGCTGCATTTCCATAATTCCAGCTGAAATAAGGAAGCGTATCGTTACGCCCGGCAAAACGTTGATAATTTCTACTGACCAGGTCATCGTAATAGCCGTCATAGTCATGATTACCGGCCATGAGATAGTAGATCTTTTGCGCGCCATAGGGATAAATAGCATCGAGTAACGCCCTCCATTCTGTATCATTATCTCCCTGGCCCACTAGGTCCCCTACGCCTACGGAAAAGCTGATATTCTCGGCATTCATAAGACGATTGACCTCCCGGAACACAGGCCATCCACCCTGGCTATCCGCCCAGGCAGAAAAGGAAAATGTATCTTTTTCCGTCATCTTAAGTGTTAATTGCTCGGTACATACACGGTCATCTAAGCATACTTTGTAGGATAGCACAGATCTAGGTAATTCGTATTCAAAAAAGCCCTGGTTTCCCGGTACCTTGTATGTATGGGTTGTGCTCTCAAGATCCAAATGAATTTTAGCCGAAACACAAGCCTGGCATTCCCATCGTACTACCACCCTGTCGCCCTTGTCTACCAGGTAAGGGGGAATAAGAAACCACGGACAAGACAGTACCTGCTTGGCTTCAGCAGATGGGGCATGGGATGAACCTAATGAAGACAATGTACTTTCCAACATTTCTGCCGGTGCTCCCTGCGCGGATATTTTTTTTAATTTTTGTTTTAATCGCACATTGATCGCCCTGGCGGTAAAAAATTCATCGTGGGCTTTCACATCTACGAGTTTAACCCCTTTTAATCCTCCTGCCATGGCATTATTGAGTACCCGGATCACCAGGTCAACCGAATCTTTACCAGCATAGATCATAAAAAGCCCTCCCGGTCCAGCCTGTAACTGCTCTGTACCTAAGAAAACCTGGGCGCCATCATCCGAACTGATGGCTAACCAGGTCCCATTCCTACTCAAGATCTTTTTCTTGTACCATAGCGCTGTATTAGGCCTCAATACGCGGTGAGGCAAAAGGACAAGGCTATCCCACTGGTCCGGCCGGGTATAGCTGTCTAACGTTTCACGGCTATCCCCAAGACAAAAGAGGAAGCTATCCAGCGCCACTCCAGCCACTTCTGCCGGTTGGGCATCCAGCGAATCTAAGACACTCGATAATCGCCGGTAGATGGTTTGAGGGTATTGCCCAGAAAGCCCATAATGAATAGACCTGTAAACCAAGAGTTCTCCTGTACTTTCCAATGATGATCCACTACACGCTACAGCCAATACTAAAACCAATGCTTGGGCAAACTTCATCGATAAAACAGGGTCTATTTGAACATAGGGGATACTACCTTGCCCACCTCTTGCTGGGCGGAATAGTCTATACGTAAGAAAGCCACTGCACTCTTGGCCAGCTGGTTTTGGTAATATTGCCCAGCTTTTTTTATTTCTCCCAAGGCTGGCGTGTCCGGACCTATTACGGCTATCCAGATCTCTCCTGCATTAGGCACCGACGCACCATGATCCCTCCACGTATCTTTGGGCTGGGTACCCCTTCCATGGTCCGTCGTAATGACGAAGGTGGTTTTACCTTTGTATTGGTCATGAGATTGCGCAAAATCCCACACCTCTCGTATGTAGGCATCAGTCTGATGAGCTGATTTAAGGTATTGATCATATTCCCCGTCGTGGGCATAATCGTCGGTTTCCCCATAGGCAATATAAAGCACTTTGGGTTTGTTTTTCTTCAGCTCTTCCATAGCATAATGATGTGTAAACACATCCAGGCGTACCCCTCCCCAGGGACCGCGTATCTCATCCTGAATCTTGTTCAAGAATTTTTCCCTTTCCGTAAGATCTTCCTGGGCCTTTGCAAAACCGGCATTTACCGGTACGCCACTTCGCTCCTCGTTTAGGATGTAAGGGAAGACATCCCAAGACCCGAAGGCAGATACTTTTCCTTTATACTTTTTTTGTTGGTTCAAATATTCCAGTATCGTAACATTAGGGTTGGGTTTTTTATCATTACTATTGATCCGCTCATCGTCTGCGAAACCGCATAATATCTCGTTATATCCCGGGTATGAAAACCACATCTTATTGGTGCAGTCTACTTTATTATCATACTTACGATTCCCATAAAGCTGGCCTTCTTTGGCAATGGTGTTCCAAAAAAACGGCATTAGCTTTTCCCTTCTTGTTTGATAATCGTGATCCCAAAATTCATTCACCAGCGCTCCAGGGTCTTCCACGTAGCCAGAGTCATCGATCAGCAATGAGTCTGCGCCGTAAAACAGCTCCTGCCACCTAAGCCCGTCCAAGGTGATAATAAAAATGTTTTCAGTGTTTTTTCCCTTTTGAGCAAAGGCAGTAGATGCGAACAGCCATAAGAAAAGGAATATTTTTTGCTTCATTTGTTTACGTTTTTGTAGTTGATAGCTAAGGGGTGACAGTGGATAACCTGGACTCGATAACCATTGATCACTTTGATGTTATCGAGGGTAGTTTTGGCGAGTAAGCTCGGTGAACCTCTGTGCATTTGCGCCTTGGTGGCGCAGCTCTCATGGCCACCAAGGCATTAATGCTCAAAGAATCACAAATTGTACGCTAAATCAGCGCCTGGCTTTGTATTGTATGGTTATACTGCCCGCGTCACTCGCTGTTTTGACTACCTCTCCAAGCTGTAGCACCACGAATTCGGCAGCCCCGCTAAGCTCACCTACTTTTGCTAAAATGACGGTATTAACCGGGAGGTTAGCGATATCCGAGATCTCGGTCACCGGTGTTCCTTCAGCAAAGGCATCCCTTATCAATTGGAAGGTAGCTGAAGAAAAGTCAAAGTCTCCCGCTACGACAAACGACGTACCGGTAGCCATACCCGCCTCTAAGTTCAATGCGTTGCCGTCCGGTACGAGCATTACGTCCCGGTCTTCATCCTGTGCGGCCGCTAGTGAATCTACGGTGAGCCCGGCAAGATCAAAAACATTCGCGCCGCCAGAAACTAGGGTGACCTGGCCCGTACTCGTCAGTTCGACAGGTACAAGAGAAATAGAAAACTCCTCCACCTCCGATAATCCTGCTGCCGAGGTGATCTCCAATTGTAGCATGATGCTTTCCCCCAGCGGAAGATCGTTTTCCGACGGGGCAGTAAAGCTAACCTCCTCATCAAAGGTAAGTGCATTTACACCCTGGGTAAATATCTCGTCAAAAGTACCATTACTCCCCTCCTTTCTCAGCAGCCGGATGGAAGTGATATCGGTCCTTACGGTACTGGCCCCAATGTTTACCATAACAGTAGAATCATGATGGACAGAAGATGCAACGCTGACGCTCAGCGGGCTCACTTTAGAAAGAGAGAACCTCGCTCGAAAATCGCCTTCACTAGGATCAGCCCCGATCACTTCTATACGGCCTGCGTCCTCTATGGTAGCCCACGATGTATTCAGCGTAGCCATGCCACTATTGAAACTCACGGTTCCCAGGTCTATGGTTCGGCCTGCGATGGCCACCACCCTAGCGCTGGCCAGGCCGTCTGCCACAATGTCGATTGAAAGATCATCGATGCTGGTCCATGACCCCGGTGAATCACCGAAAGAAATGGTGGTAAAAGGTTCAAAAGCAAAATCTTCGTCACGATCGTCAAAGCAACCTATGGTAAGCCCTGCAAAAACCAGTAAGATTATGATGGATTGGGTATATCTAAAGGTATTCATTTTAGTTAAGTTTAAAGGGTTAAGGGGTTTAGTCTACATCCCACCACACCCGGGTAGTGACCTGGTCTGGTCCTTGGACGCTGATAACGGCATTATAATTTTCCGCATTTAATGCTTGTACCGTAGTAGGGTACATAAACCGTACAGGCACGGTGGGGATAAATGCCGCGGGACCTGGGATAATTTCCGGGTAGCCGGTGCGTCTCCAATCAAACCAGGCCTCCATACCATTGAAAAAAAGTGCTATCCATTTTTGCCTGCCGATCTTTTCCAGCTTTTCTTCCGTGGAGCCAGTATAGGCCACGGCGGGCTGGGTAAAATATTCTCCACCCGGCTGAACGACATTGGCTATCTCGTCAAAATTGCCCACTTGCAAACGTGATTCATAGTAATTAAAAGACGCCCTGGTACCGTCCAGGTAGTAAGTTTCTGCATCTCCTGTCGTGATGAATCCCCTCTCCCTCGCTTCAGCCAATATAAATTGCACTTCGGCATAGCTCATAAGCATGGCCTGGTAAGCAATAGGAGATGCTAAACTGGTACATGCAGAGCAAGAGAACATTAATCCTACCCGTGAGATGAAATTAGACCCTCCCTGGGTAGGGTCCCCGCTGGGGGAATATTGCAAGGCTTCTTCATCCGCCAAACCGTTGGGTACCCCCTGGTAGGTACCCGGTGATCCCACTACACCCGCGCCGGAGCCCGTAGTAGGCTGGGCGTAGGCATACAGCCTGGGGTCGTTCATCGATTTAAGGATCGTTTCCATGTTTTCACTTAACCGGTACTCATCAAACGACCCGGACCGGGTGGTATACAAAGGATGCTGGTTAGGGACCTCCGGTAAATATTGTAGCGCAGCATTATCCTCATTGCTTGTAATGATCGGGTTATTGGTGGCATTCGCAAGGATCTGCTGCAAGGCGGAAGAGGGGTCCACCCTGTCAGAAAGCCGCATGTATATCCTCAATCGTAGGGAGTTGGCAAACTTTCTCCACTTCATGATGTCTCCATCGAACAGGATATCGCCTTCCAGCGTTTCGGAACTTGTGCCTAGAAGTTGGTTAGCTTCTTCCAAGTCAGCTAAGATCCCGTTGTAAATCGTTTCTTGCCGGTCAAACACGGGATAATTTATTTCTTCTTTCGCAGAGGTGGCTTCGGTATAGGGTACATCTCCATAGGTATCGGTCATGAACGAGTACATCCATGATTTCATGATCTTTGCCGCACCCACATAGTTATTTTCACCAGCTTCTTGAGAGATGGATATAATGTTGTTCACATCTCTTAAAGCGTTGTAAAAATCATTATATGGGTTGCCTTGGGGCCCCCAGTTGTACCGGTCTTCGTTGGTAAACTGGATCTTAGCCGTATACTGCATGACTACGTTCCCATAGCCCCAGGCCAGGCCTGCTACCTCGTTGACAGAGTTCCTGATCACTGTAGGCATCAGTAATGCAGAAGATACGTCTTCCGGGCTATTGGGATTCACATTGATCTCTTCAAAATCACTATCACAGGATGCCACTGCCAGCAACATGGAAACGAGCAATGACCATTTTATCGTTGAAATTTTCATTGTTATCTTGAAATTAGAGATTGTTTTAGGGGAAAGGTTATAGTTTTAAATTCAGGTTAAAACCTATGCTCCGCAAAGACGGGAACGCCATATTTTCGATACCCGGCTGCAGGGTACCTCCACTCATGGAAAGTGTCTCAGGATCAAAATGGGGATTTTCTGTCCACAGGGCCAGGTTCCTTCCTACAATTGAAAACTTGACCTGCTGGAAGGGCAGCCTAGTGGTGATAGCGCTGGGTAAAGCATAGCTGATCCTGACTTCTCTTAGCTTAATATAAGAAGCATCGTATTTAGCCGCTTCTACATTGTTCCTCTCGTAAAACCGGTTATGGAAGTTCCTGGAGGTGATCACGATATCATTCTCCCGGTAGGTCCCGTCGCCGTTGTCGATCACGCCCCGGCTTACTATGCCATTCTCACGGCCGATCAACGTTTCTTCCAATTGACCTGACGTGCTACCAATGGTCTTTGTCCTGGACACCACTATGCCTCCCTGGCGGATGTCGAACAAAAAGCCCAGCGAGATCCCTTTGTAGCTCAATGAATTTTGGATGCCCATCATCCAGTCGGGATTGTAATTACCTTGTAGCTCCAGCTCACTCCCTCTCAAAGGGGTGCCTTCCGCCGTATGGATGATCTCCCCAAAAAACTCACTGTTAGGATCTTCCACCCTGGCAAAGCCAATCCCGTAGATGTTGCCCATCCGCTCACCGATCCGGGCCTGGATGACTGCCCCGTTCCGCGAGGTAAGTGTGTACGTATCCAGTCCTTCAGTGAGTTCAAGTACTTCGCTGCGGTTCCTAGTGAAATTCGCAGATACATCCCACCGCAGGCCATTGTCTTGCATTACGGGTGTGCCTAAGGCCATTATCTCGAGGCCATTATTTTGGATCTCCCCGGCATTAATGATCCTGCTCGAATATCCCGTGGCAATGTCCAATTCGATAGGAATGATCTGGTCTTTGGTGCGGTTATCGAAGTAGGTAACATCCAGCCCTAGCCTGCCTTTAAACAACCGGATATCGGCGCCGATCTCGTAAGAGGAAGTTCTTTCTGGCTTCAGGTCAGCATTGGCCAGTGTAGCCGACTCAGACTTAGCCTGTACCGAACCCCAGGCAGTCTCGGGGTTAAATACATTCGTTAGGCTGTAAGGGTCCGTATCATTACCTACTTCGGCATAGGCACCTCTTATTTTCACAAACGACAACGCCGCAGGTAGTTCTATCATGTCACTGATAATGGCGCTCAGTGTTACGGAGGGATAAAAGTAGCTGTTGTTATCTACAGGCAATGTACTCGACCAGTCATTCCTGCCGGTCACATCTAAAAAGATCATGTTTTTATAGGCTACCTGGCCAAATCCGTACAAAGAATTGATCCTTTTTTCCTGGTTCGTTTCGGAGATCTGCAATGCCACAGCCGAGTTAGTGAAATTGTAGATGTTCGGGATCAACAACTGGGGGGCCACGGTACGCGTAAAATCGTTCTCCTGCCGCATATGATTCCCCCCGGCAGATAATGAGAATGACCAGCTGTCATTAATGGTTTTGTTATAGCTCAGTAAAAAGTCTGAGTTCCTTTCATTGAAGAATACGTCATCTTCACGATAGTTGCCTTGGGGGAATCTCTGTGTGCTAAAAGCCCTTCTCCTGTCGCGCAGCTCATTGTAAAAATCCGTGCCTGTCCTCAGCATCAAGCTCAATTCATCTGTGAAATTATAGGTAACGGAGATGTTGCCCAGTATCCTGTCTCTATCCTGCCCATTGGTATTTTCATAGACATTGAAATAGGGATTGTCATGGTAGTTATAGTTATAGTTAAACTGCTGTCTTCCCTCCAGCCCGGGCATCCAGTAGTTCCGCAGGTTGTCCGTATTGATCTGCCGACCGTACCATATCCAGAGATACATTAGGTTTTCCGTTCCGTAGCTAATGTTTGGCCGGTTGCCGCTGGTAGTTTGAATGTAATTTACCGAAGCGTTCACGTTTAAATTATCCGTTACATTAACACCGGCTTTTAAAGCGATCGTATTCCTTTCCAGGTCTGTGTTAGGTACTGTGCCTTTTTGATCCAGGTTGGTCCAGGAAAGCCGTATGTTAGACCTTTCACCGCCAGCTGTTATTTCCAAGTTATTGGACCATGTCACACCTGTTTCGAAAAAATCATTGATGTTATCCGGTTGGGAGACCCAAGGTGTTGGGGTGACGATACTCCCGGCTGGCGCATTAAGATCACCTCCCCGGAAACCTTCTACGTCCCTGGGTGAATCGAATTGGGGGATAAGGAGCCCTTGGTCCATTCGGGGGCCCCAGCTTTCATCCACCCCGTCTGCAATACCTGCCCCGGATCCATCCACAAATTCAAACTGCCCGTTATTCCCTTGTCCGTACACATCCTGCCAATCCGGTAATACCAGCGGGCGATCGAACGTAACGTTAGAGTTGATACTGATCCCGAGTCCTTTTTTACCCTTACCGGATTTGGTAGTGATAAGAATGGCCCCATTCGCTGCCCTGGAGCCATAAAGAGCTGCAGCGGCAGGCCCCTTCAAAATACTCATCGAAGCAATATCATCCGGGTTGATCTCGCCGGCAGCATTCCCATAGTCCACTTCTTGGTTCCCACTCCCCGATGAACCTACGACTTGGTTGCTGATGGGAATACCGTCTACGATGAACAACGGTTGGTTTGCATTAATATCCAGGGAAGATTCCCCTCGTATCGTGACACGCGAAGAACCCCCAATGGCGCTGGTACCGTTCGTCACCTGTACGCCAGCGGCCCTGCCACTCAACGAATTAATGACATTCACTTCGCGAGCTTCGGTAAATTCACTGCCTTCCACCTCCTGCACGGAATAGCCTAATTCTTTCGTCTCTCGTTCCACTCCAAGCGCAGTGACCACGATCTCCGTCAGCTCAACCGTGGAAGCGGCCATCGTGATCTCCAGGACAGAGCGCGCCCCCACTTTTACTTCTTGGTTATCATAGCCTACAAATGAGAATACCAAAACAGCGTCGTCGTTTGTCACGCTGATCTTAAAACTCCCTTCATAATCGGTCACGGCGCCATTGGTAGTTCCCTTTTCCAGTATGTTCACGCCGGGAATACCGTTGCCATCAACCTGGTCTGTGACTTTTCCACTCAAAATCCTGTTTTGGGACATTCCAGGGTGTAATAAAAAACAGAACACAAAGAGCAAAAAGATAGCGCGTATCGTTTTGCCCGGCGATCCTATTTTTTTAAGTAAATGATTTTTCATAGTAATGGATGTTTTGGGTTATAAAGTGCCAGGTAGAGCTCGGGTAATGCTTTTCATTGCCCCACCTAGGTTCCTGGCAATGTCCTAGGCTCGTCCGGCAAGTTTGTGGATTAAAGTCAAATCCTTTTTCGGCTATCGTTAATTCTTCATTAAAGTTCGAGGCAAGCTTTTAATGAATTTTTAACTATTTCAAATTTTACTATTAGTAAAAATAGCCCAGGGCATTTACCCCCTCGCCTTTCATTAACATTGACTTAACAATGGCTTTAACGCTCGATTAAACGAATTAGCAAGTGCTATTTTTTGCCGAAAAAAGTTTATAAATATGAAACTTGTTTAATAAAAAGAATGGATAAAAATGAAAGATGAAATTATCTCTACTATTGCCCGGAAATTAAAGAAGGAACGATTGGAACGTGGGTTCACAATTCAATACGTAAGTGAAAAATCCGGCTTAAGCAAAGGGCTCATATCTAAAATTGAAAACTCGAGGACCATACCTTCTATGCCTGTTTTTTTTGCCATCCTAAAATCTATGTCGTTGTCCCCTGCATTGTTTTTTGAGAGCATTGACTACCACAACGATGAAATTTTTCATGTAGTAAGGTCCTCTGAACATCAACCGATCCAAAAAGAGAATCGCCCGGGTTTTCACTATCATTATATAATGAGCCAGCAAGTCCATGATATCAATATGGAGGTAGTATTGCTGGAGTTAGAGCCTAAAGCAAGAGGGATAGCCACGGCAACCGACGGTTTTGAACTTAAGTATCTCTTGCAAGGCAAGGTGAATTACCGGATAGACAATAAAAACATTACCCTCGAGCCCGGTGATACCATCTTTTTTGACGCCTCCCTACCCCATAGACCTGAAAACCAGGCCTCTGAAAAAGCTGTGCTGTTGGTATTTTATTTTATGCGACCAAAGTAGTAAGGGAAGCCCTACCTGGTCAAGCCTTGCGGGAAAATAGGAAATATGACAAGAAAAGGTTGTCAAATTGAAAATTGTTAAAATCAATATTCCCCTATCTCCGACTTCCTACCGCCCCAAGATCTTCCCCGAACGCCACTCATTGGGTCATCATTGAAAATTCAAGTGGCGTACGGAGGGGAGACATCCAGGAACAGCGCGGCACATTTGAGGCCTGTGGGTAAGCGGCCCATAGGGGCTGGCCAGTGGGTTTAGCGGGGAAAATGGGCTTTGTTGCTGGCGCCCTTTTCTTTTGAGCGGGCAAAAGAACATGAAAACTGGACTTAGAACCCCATAATTCCGCTCAAACTGCTCATTGCGAGGCTGGCATTACCCGAAATATTGTAAAAATGGAGCTGGCTTGCCAAAATTAAACGGTTTACTATCCAAGCTAATTTCCAAGGGCGCCACTAATTGAAGATTTCTAATTTCAAATGTTTACTTCAAAAGCTCAAAAATCAACTATTCACCACCCCCGGGGATATAATGTGTTCATCGAAGACTTCTTGTGCCAGGCCGAAGGATAAAGTCATCCCGGCTCCGCCTAGGGCATTTACAATAAGTACACCTGGTTCTACCTCCTCTACTATTTCCGTTTTGCCCGGCACCTTGGCGTATATCCCATGCCATTTTTCCTCGACTTGCAGATTATCTACTACGGTGAAGGTGTCCAGGTATTTTAAAATGAGCCGGTTGATCTCCTCCGAATCAAAGGGGAGCGGACTGTTCCCATAATAGTGCGAATCTCCTATGATCAATTCCAAGTTTTCATTTTGCGCCAATAAAACATGAATGCCATTTTCAGCAAACTCGGGGTGGGTTTGATCATATCGCCCGGATACCTTCACCGTAGAAGGACAATCTTTAAACGAGTCATAGTGCCTCAATGTGAGACCGGCGCACAGCGTGGGACCTAGGGCGCTTCCTATCGCATGACTTTTCATCATTTGAAGCTTACACTTGGTGATACCTACTGAACGAAAGTACTCGGGGTATAAGCTTTCGAAATCTGCCCCTGAGCATACGATAACCTTACTGGCCTGCCACCGGTCCCCTGTACTGCTAAAAACGTAAGGCATATTTATTTCATGTACCGTTTGGCCGTATTGGATCAGCACCTTGAGCTCTTCCTTTAAATAGGTATGGATCTTCTGGATAGCCTCCCGCGAATACACAGTAGCTTCTGTGCTGCTATATAAACCTGCCAACAGCCCTTCTTCACGAACCAGCGCGCTTCGAGACTTCACTTCAGCCGGTTTCAACATTTCCACATCATACCCCTCATGACCATAGCGTGATACAAACTCTTCCAAAACGGCCAACTCATCAGGATGATAGCCTAAGTGAATGGAACCATTTTTATGCATCCAAAACCCAGCAGCGTGGGACAGCTCCTCCCAAACGGTCCTGCTTCTTAACGCACGATCCAACATCTTACCCGGCCGCTGGCCAATGGGCCATACCAATCCGAAGTTCCTGATGGATGCTCCCACCGCTTGTAAATTACGCTCAAATAACACCACACTCAGTCCGCGCTGAGCGGCTTCATAAGCATGAGCCAATCCTACGATGCCACTCCCTACGATGGCAATATCTACGGTCCTGGTCCTCATAGTCCAATCGTTTTGATTTTAACCTTTAATTTTTGAAAAAGATTAATTCCAAGCTGCACGGTATTGATTATGCTTGTGTTAATCTTTTGTGGAAATGCATTGAAGTCCACCTTCTAGGAGCAATGAAACCTGTGCTCACGCCAAGACAGCGTTAATGGCCAACTACTCACTCATTCTCCTTGTGCCCAGTAGTACGTCAGTTGATAGGTAGGGTACATGACGAATTATATTTGTCGCACCAGGAAACTATCGATCAGTCGGCAATCAGCAAAGAGCATCATTAAAAATTCTAGTGGCGTATGGAGGGAAGACATCCAGGAACAGCGCGGCACATTTGTGGCCTGCGGGTAAGCTGCCTATAAGGGTTGGACAGCGCGTTTCGAGGGGAAAATGGGCTTTGTTGCTGGCGCCCTTTTCTTTTGTTTCGTTTTCTTTCCCCGAAGGGATGCCTATGGCATGGG
>JANQLQ010000313.1 GCA_028280565.1 Fulvivirga sp. | reverse complement strand
CTATTTGCCAAGTTGGGAAGTTCTCGACAAGTTGGCAATAGGCAAAGTGCAGTAGGCAAAATAGAGGGTTGCCGACTGTTTACTGCCGACTGCCGACTTTGGGAACGAGATCGAAAAAATAGATTGAACGTCATTTGAGATCTGACACGACATTAGTGCTACTTAGAAAGATTTAGATCAGTGATAACCATTACTACATTTTAAATTCACTTGTTTTAGTTACTAGTACTACTTTTTCATATTCAATTATTTGATAGACAGGGATTTAATGATAAGAGAGCCCGTTGGATATCCTTATTAAAAACGAAAAAAACCTTCTTTATCGTCATTCCGGCCGGTGGCGAGGGTGCGGGCTTGTGCGAGAGCCGGAATCTGCTGCATCGTTGAACGTGTGCTTTTTTTTGAGTGTACTTTTCGTTTCACGACTTCGCAGATTCCTTGTCACGCCTAGCCCAACGCACGGGGCTGCAAAGAATGACGATGTTAGAAAGTTAGGGAATGACGTTCTTAGGTATGGGTTTAGGATAGATTTAGAACAGGAGGTTGGTCCCCCTTCCTTGGTAATTCGCTGGCACTAGGTTTGAGAGTGTTTAAAAAAATGTTTCGGGTAATGCTATCTTCTTAATGAGCAGTTTAAGCGATATTTTGAGGTTCTAAGCCTGGTTTTCATTTTCTTTTGCACGCCCATGCCATAGGCATCCCTAAGGCATCCCTTCGGGGAAAGAAAACAAAACAAAAGGGCGCCAGCAACAAAGCCCATTTTCCCTGCTAAACGCACACCCCAGCCCCTATAGGCCGCTTACCCACGATCCTCAAATGGGCCACGCTGTTCCTGGATGTCCCCCCTCCATACGCCGTTTGAATTTTCACTGATGCCCTTCTTAACGTCAGCAACTGGTAGAAGGCAGTAGGCAATCTTGTATTTTTTTGCCTACTGCCCTTTGCCAACTACCGACTGATCGAGAACCTTCCAATATCTCAAGCATAATTACCTTGTGCCCGGTACGTCATATGAGGCTTAACTTAACACAAGGGCCGATTTTACTATTTTCCGTTGTTAACATTATTATTCGTCCGTCCAAGTCCAGGTGTTTCTAAAATTTGTCGTCACAATTCATGAGATTCTAAGATGGATCGCTCTCTATCTTTTAAAAAAACATGCCCAAAGTCAATCGACGACACTTTATCCAGTTCTCCTCTATGGCAGGAGGCGGCTTATTATTCCCACAGGCTTGGCCAGGTCAGCGTTCGGAGCAAAACAGCAGTTACGTAGCAGGTGAGGAAAATAATTTTCCGCAGTACCCTTATCCAAGATACAACTTAAACACCATTGGCTTTACGATCGCCAACTCATGGTTGATGCTCATTAAAAGGGGTGACGACCTACTTTTCAAGACCATTGATCATGATGTGATCAGTGAAAAATGGATGCCACACTGGGCCAATGATCTTTTTCGTATCCGTTTTAAGGAAAATGACCAACAGGTACCTTTCGAATTTGAGACTTCTCCATGGTCATTAAAGGTGAAAGCCGGGAAGGGCGAGCTATTAGCCACTTTTATGGATGAAAAAACGATCCTATTTGAGACAAAAGATATGGAGGTCAGCTTCGATGCCCAGCAAACGGTGGGCTGGGAATTTGATCTTCCCGGGAAAAAGACATTCCTGTTGGCCCAGGCGAAGAGGGTCGTGGAGGTCAAATCAGCTACAAACAAAATCATTCATGCGGGGCAGGATAAAACTACGGGGTTAGCGCGCTACGTGCTTGAAAAAGCTAATCTGCCAGCTAAGTTTGCCATCCGTATCGATAGGAATGATGCGCCTTGGGAAGAACCCTTACCTGTCCTGCAGGCTATGGCAGAAAAGCAGAAAAATTCCGTAGAGGGCTGGATGGATCGGATGCCAGCTGTACCTGGAGGTCTACGGGATACTGCTCAAACCGCATGGTACTACCTATGGCATGCCCAGCATGATCCTATCGGGCTTTTTAAGTACCGGGTGATCTTTTCTTCGAAAAACACGTGGCTCACCCGGATCTGGGCTTGGGACAATTGCTTCCATGGCCTGTCCGTAGCCAGTGCAGACCTAGAACTGGCGTGGCAACAGATGTTTATTTTTTTCGAACACCAAGAGCCAAATGGGATACTTCCTGAGCCGATGAGCTATATCCAGCTTAAATCAGGATATGTGAAACCCCCGGTATATGGATGGACGGCCCTTAAGCTGATCGAGCAAGCAGGCGCTACAAAATGCCGGCCTTATATTGAAAAAGCCTACCCACACATAGAAAAACTAACCGAATGGTGGCTAAACTACCGGGACTTCAATGGCAATGGCCTGGCAAGCTACCTGCACGGCAACGATAGCGGCTGGGATAATGCCACGCCTTTTGACGCGGGCACTCCGCTGCAATCGCCGGATTTGGCAGCACATTTGGTGTTGCAAATGGAAAGCTTGTCGAAAATGGCCAGTATCCTTGGGCGGGAGAAAGAAGCTGCGCATTGGCAAGCAAGAGCAGAAGAGCACCTGCAACTACTGACCACCCACCTGGTAGAGGATGATCTTTTTGTTGCACGAAAGATGGATGGCACTAAAGTTCCGTCCCAAAGCCTCCTGTACTACATCCCAATGGTCTTAGGGAAAAGATTACCGGGAAGTATACGCACTAAATTGATCAATAACCTTAAAGAACCCGGGCTCTTCTTGACGGAGTATGGCCTTGCTACTGAAGCGGTAAACAGCCCCGAACATAAAGAAGACGGCTACTGGCGCGGGCCGATCTGGGCGCCCTCTACCTATTTGATCTTCGATGGATTATTGAATGCCGGTGAAAAGGCGTTAGCTAGGACCGTGGCCGAGCGATACTGTGCCATGTGCAAACAAGATCCCGGGATGTGGGAGAATTATGATGCCGTGACCGGTAAAGGACGACAAGGGCCGGCCGTGACCTGGACCTCTTCAGTTTTTATTTTATTAGCCGCTTGGCTTGAAGAAAACGGCTGAATACCAGGAGTACAACTCACTATTGCATTCGAAAGTTAGCTACAAGCCGATGATAAATACTTCAATACATAAGATCACAACCATTTTAATCGTAGTGCTGCCCATGATGGTATTGGTAGGCTGTAATGCCCCGGTGCAAGAGAAGGACATATCCCAAAAGGCCGATTCTGTACTTCGCCTCTTGAGCCTCGAGGAAAAAATAGGGCAACTAAACCAGCTCCGGGGAAGACCCACCACACCTACCAATACCAAGGATGCGCGCTATGTTATCGAAGATGAGATCCGTGCCGGTCGCGTAGGTACTTTTTTGAATGTACATCCTTTAGAAGAAAAAATGGCGTTTCAAAAGATCGCCGTTGAAGGATCTCCCCATGGTATCCCGTTGATCTTTGCCATGGATATCCTGCATGGGTTCAGGACTACGTTCCCGGTTCCCTTGGGTGAGGCAGCTAGCTGGGATGTGCCCGGGATCGAGAGGTCGGCGCGTATCTCGGCTATAGAAGGGGCCGCCGTTGGGTTTATGTGGACTATGGCGCCCATGGTAGATATATCTTTCGATGCCCGCTGGGGCAGGGTGATGGAGGGCGCCGGCGAAGATCCTTACCTGGCCAGTTTAATTGCCAAAGCCCGCGTAAAAGGCTTCCAAGGCGATGACCTTGCTCTTCCTAATACTATCCTAGCCTGTGCAAAGCATTTTGCCGGGTATGGTCAAGTGCTCGCAGGCCGGGATTATAATCAAACGGTCATCTCACAACGGTTTTTACACGATTACGTTTTCCCGCCTTTCAAAGCAGCGCATGAAGCCGGTGTTGGTACCCTAATGAGCGCTTTTACCGACTACGATGGTATACCGGCCAATGCCAGTCACTACCTTCTCACCGAGGTTTTAAGGGAGCAATGGGGTTTTCAAGGACCTATCATCTCGGATTTCAACTCGTTGGAAGAGCTCGTGAATTGGGGAGTGGTCTCAAGTGTGAAAGATGCGGCTAGGATGGGCTTTAATGCCGGCACGGACATCGATATGATGGGTTTAGTATATATCGATCACCTGGCCGACCTGGTAAGAGAAGGTAAGGTAAAGGAAGCAACGATCGACACAGCGGCCAAGAGAGTATTGATCGCAAAGTTCAAGCTTGGGTTGTTTGATGACCCTTACCGCTATTTTACCCCGGGCCTGGATGAGGATACTTGGCTTACACCTGCTCACCGGCAACATGCACGTGAAATAGCAAGGGCAAGTATGGTGCTGTTGAAAAATGAAGAAGACCTGCTTCCTCTTTCTACGGGGGATTATGGGACCATAGCGGTGATAGGACCTACTGATGCGGACGCTATAAACTTGATGGGGACATGGTCTGCGTGGGGTAAACCGGGAAATGTTGTGGGTATTGTCAAAGGACTGCGGGAAGCGTCGGGAGCACAGGTACTGTTTGCGGAAGGATGTAACCAGCAGGGTACCGCTGATCCAGCCTTGATGCGAAAGGCCTTAGAGACTGCGGGTAAGGCCGACTTGGTGGTACTTACGCTTGGAGAAGGGTGGAGGAATTCGGGGGAAAATACGTCGCTGGCTAAGATCACACTGCCGCAAGTACAAATTGAACTGGCGCAACAGGTCCAAAAAATGGGTAAACCGGTGGTATGCGTACTTTTTAACGGGAGACCTATGGCTTTTCCATGGCTCAATGAAAACATGCCTACTATATTGGAAGCATGGCTGCCCGGTACGGAAGCAGGAAATGCTTTGGCAGATGTACTTTTTGGAAAGTATAACCCTTCCGGTAAATTGCCTATGACGTTTCCGCGTCATGCCGGTCAAGTACCCATTACCTATTTGGAAAAAAGAACAGGCAGACCCTACAAACAAGGCAAGAACTACACAAAATACCTGGACATGCCTAATGAACCTGCCTATGCTTTTGGTTATGGGCTAAGTTATACCACGTTTGAATACGCTGGGATACGTCTCGACCAGGACAAGATAGGCTTTACGGATACACTCAAAGCCTCCGTTACGATAAAAAATACAGGAGATTACCTTGGCCGGGAGGTAGTCCAGTTGTATGCTAGCGACCTCGTGGCCAGCGTTAGCCGGCCCATGAAGCAGCTTATTGGGTTCAAAAGAATAGAATTACAACCGGGGGGTGAAGAGGAGGTAGACTTTAAGGTGACCAGCCAAGACCTCCGCTACTGGAATAAAGACATGATATACCAAGCGGACCCGGGAGAATTCAAACTCTTCATAGGCACAAGTTCGGCAGAAGGTAAGGAGGTGGTATTTACATTAGAATGACTGCATGGCCAATTTTGCGGATCATATTCACCCGGTCTGTGATATGAAATACTTTACTACAAGGCCTGTGGCGATGGCCATCCCAAAACTCGTTAATGTACCGATCAGTACATACTCGGTAAGCTTACGGCCGTCAGAATCTTTTAAGTCGCCAAAGCGAAATACCGATTTGGCCGCGATGAGAAAACCTATAGACTGCCACTGGCCCATAAGGATGAAAACGAAAACAAAAAGCCTTTCCAACATACCGATGTATTTGCCGGCATCTTGAAGCGAAGTATTACCCGTCTCATGTACTTTACCCATGTCATCCCCGGCATTGGGCTCCCATCGGGATATGATGACTTTGATGAAAATAGCTGCAGGATGGGTGATAAAATATAAGGAGGTGACGATGATGTAAAAGTCAAAGTCGAATAAACCTTTGGTATCTAGCGAGGGCCTGGCCACTAAGTACCAAACGATCAAAATAACCGCTAAGTGTAATGATTGATCTACCAAAAACCATCTCCGTTGAGTGCTTTGGTTTTGAAAATACAGCTTCATGACGTCTATCACATAATGTGTAATACCAATAAGTATGGCCATCCACCAGAAATTAACCTTTCCGATCAATAGAAAAGGTAGGAGCATATGCAGGATGACATGGAAATACAGGTAAGGAGACCTTATTTTCTTTGCTTCTTTATTTTTAACCCAAGCGCCAGGTTGTAAGAGAAAGTCACCGAGCAGGTGGGCCAATAGGAGTTTTACAAGTAGCATTGATCTTGTTTTAGCTGGTTTTGTTTAAAATATGATTTGTCAAAACACAAATAGGGAAAGGCGAACCTATGAATATAGGGTGTTAAATTTTTTATTCCGGGTGCAAAATAGGTCAATTTTTCAGTAGTTTGCCCGGCCCCGTATCATAACTTTATGAATGGACTCCATGAAGGTGCGATCCTATTTTCTGCCGGAAAAGGGCTTCAAATTCCATGAGTTCGTGGTAGTGTGCCCTTTTGAGCCGTCCGCTTACGGCATTTTGTTTTATCCCTAGCTTTTTCCCCACTTCTGCCTGTAGCAATTCTTGGTTTTGCATCGTAAGGGCTACAATTTCAGCTAATCCTACAGTCCAGTTGTCAATAGCTACAAGGGCTAGCTTTATGCACGTGTTAAGCTCTTTATCCAGCCCGGGCCATGGGGATTTTATTGCTAATGATACCTTTTCTTGTTGAAGTAGTTCGAATTTTTCACCCGAGTGCACAAATGCAGGACCATTAGATTCTGTTATCCTCTCAGCGTGATATGTTTTTTCACCAATGCCTATGGCTAACCGCAGATCGTACGATCTCACACTTTTGATAGTGGCCTTTAGCAGCAGGGCAATTTGAAAGGTTTCTTCGGGTTTTTTAACCTCTAGCTGGAAACTGTCTCCCCTAAATACCTCCCAATCCACAGGAGGAGCGCCAAGCCCCTGCAATACTTGCTTTAGGGGCGCTAACCAAGTCCCCTGGTCGTCATCCCGGCGTGAATTGATAATATCCCCAGTTAAGATCCCTACCATACATCACGCTTTTGTGTGATAATGCTATATATCATAATATTACGTGATAACCTAAATTATCACATTATTAAGTGATAAACCCAAATATCGTAAAAAATTACGATAAGTGCATAATCCAGGTTCAATGCCCTAGTTTCCCGAAACTTACTCACCCAGCCCTGGAGCCGGAAAATCCAATGCTGCATTTTCCACTACCAGCACCCAGTCATTCCCCCTTTTTTCATCGGAAGGAGGGTTGGCATGGTAATGTTCCTCCTTGTCAAATGTTCCTACAAGAATAGACGTGCCGATCCGCGGATTAAACCACCATACACGAACCCGGTCGCCTTTAATTTTTTCTAGATCTATGCTAAAATTGCTGCCAAAAGGCGTGTAGACGAGCAAAAAGCTCCCGTCTTCGGCTATGGCGGCCATTACTTCGCGTCCATCGATGTTTGGTCCCCGGGTGACCAGGGTATTGGCGGGCACTAGTAATTGCCAAGGCCGGGATTCGAATACGTTGCGCATGTACCCTGCCTGGAAAGCCCCGGGATGGTCAAGCGATTGTTGCCATGGGGTGCGGGCAGCAGAAATGGGGTCTCTTTCACTCGTCCACATCTGCCAAATGTTGTGATTGCCGTAGGTATGCCCGCAGGCTCCGGCTAACATAGACCAATACCCACGCTTCCTGCTATCAAAAGCATCGAACCACCCGTTTTCTGCCCTCCAGTTAATAGGATGGTCTTCATAACAGGGTTCGCTATCAAGCACAGGCCTAATGTTTTCATGGTTGTATCCTGTTTTGGTCAAATCATAGTTTTTATAATAGCGTGACCAGTGTCCTGACTGGAACATGTTGAAGTCCAGCCATTCTTCTTTATCAAAAAAATCTATGGAACTTGCGCCTCCTTGGGGGTGATAGGTGATCAAATTCGCGCCCCGGTCTCCCTGTCTCAATCCTTTGGCCATAGCCTGGATAATGTTCCTATCTTCGTCGTCAGCGGGGTTCCTGTCTCCTCCCAGTATCCAAATGATCGGTGCTGAGCGGTATCGTTTTCCAAGGAATTCCCCAAAAGTCAAAGCATTCTTCTCGGTAAATACCTCTGGACCTACTCCCCATAGTTTATGGAATTTGTCCCCCCAGGTAGGAAGAAGACCTACGTAAAGGCCTAATTCTGCTGCGCGGTTGATAATAAAGTCTACATGTTCAAAATAAGCATCATTGGGTTTCCCCGGGTCTAGGTCCACTAATGGGACCTCGCCATAGGCGTTCGGGACCTGTAACCCGTCCAGCTCTGCCAGTACCACCGCCTGTATCACGGTAAAGCCCTTCTTTGCCCGGTTTTCCAGGTATAACGTGGCCTCTTCGCGACTGAGCCGGTGAAACAATTCCCATGCTGTATCACCTAAATAAAAAAAGGGTTTTCCGTCAGCCGTTTCTAAAAACCGTTGGTTTTGACTGACACGTAAGCTTTGAGCGTTGCTCAACAAGGGAAGAAGTAGGCTGAAACAGAGAAAAAGGAACTTCATAATATTGGAGTTTTTCAAATGAGTGAACTAAGGATGATATTCTCATCAAAAATAACAGCTTTTAGTTCCGGTCAGTAGTACTCCATTTATCAAAAATGATAAAGAGAATACGAGGCTGAGTGCTGCTCTTAAAAATTAAGTGCTTGTATCATGATGAAAATAGGTCTTAATTGCTCTCTTCCCTGTAAACCTTGAAAATGCGACTTTACTTTCCCCGTCAATTAATCACTTTATGTTTTATCGTGGTATCGATCAGCGCATATCCCCAGCTTTGGTTTGATCCCAATGATGTAGAGGTTGAAGGGGACCTGGCGGGTTTTACGCTACAGAAGAATATAGTAAGCCCCGAAAAAGATGTGTACCTATTGAAACTGGAGCTTACCGCTCATCAACCCCGGGTAGTCCCTGGTTTTACCGTAAAGTGGCATATGGCTTCCCAGGAGATCTATACCATTTGGGATAATCGATTCAATTCCGGTCGGTCAAATTATAACTTGACCATGCACACCCGCACGGGAGCTCACTTGGCCCTGTTATCCTACATTGATAAAGGGGATCATAACCGCATGACCTTTGGGATTTCAGATAACTTAAATACACTGGTCATACAAAATAGGTTGAGTGAAGAAGATGCTCATTTCTACGTAACCATAGATTTTTTCAAAAATAACCCTCCAAAGAAGCACGTAGACCGATACAGTGTGGACATCCGTTTCGACCTTAGGAAAACCCGGTATGAAAAGGCCCTGGCCGATATGTCTCGTTGGTGGCGCCAATATTATCCTCCTGCACATGTCCCCGTGGAAGCTTTGGTACCGTATTACTCCACCTGGTACAATTTCCATCATCAACTTTCGGAAGAAGAGTTGGTCAAAGAATGCCAATTGGCTAAGACCCTAGGTATGGAGGGCATTATCATTGATGCAGGCTGGATGACGCTGGACGAAGCCATCACCTTTTCCACCGTGGGCGACTACAAGCCCGAACGCTTAACCGGGATAAAAAACTTGGTTGAACAGGTCCAAGCCATGGGGATGAAGGTGATGTTATGGTACTCCATTTCCATGGCAGGTATTCATTCCGAGGCGGCGGTAACTTTTAAGGGGAAATTTATCCGGAAAGAAAATATGACCCATATCTACGACCCGAGGTACCCGGGAGTAAGAGAACACCTTACTGGAATTTTGGAAAAAGCCATGAAAGAATGGGGCCTCGATGGGTTTAAGCTGGATTTTATGTCCAAGATGTATCCTGGCGAAACTACACCGGATGATAGCTCCGGCGGCCGGGATTTTGCCTCCATCGATGAAGCTACTGCACACTGGCTAAAAGAGATCTACCGCCGTTTGTCAACTATTAATCCTAACGTGCTTATCGAGTTTCGGCAGCCGCACATTAACCCGGTCACACAACAGTATGCCAACATGTACCGGGCCATTGATAACTTTAATATGGAAATTGCCAACCGGATCTATATTTCTAAACTAAGGTTGGCTTCACCCGGATTAGCTACACATTCCGATATGCTAAAATGGCACAAGGGAGAAACGGTGGAAGATGCTGCCTTACAGCTGTTGAATGGGATATTCAGTGTTCCCCAGGTCTCGGTGAAGCTGGACTCTATACCCAAAGATCATTTAAAAATGATCAAGTTCTGGCTCGGGTATTGGAATGAAAATAAAGCACTGATCATGCATGAGAATTTCTATGCTGATAATCCCGGTGAAAATTATACTTCATTGCATACCTTCCATAAGGAGTCACAGGTAAGTGCTTTGTACGCTACTCAAGTAGTTACCCCTAAACATGCCAGCGTCCGTAAAGTTGATATTATCAACGCCACGGGTAAGACTGACCTGTATTTTGATCCGGGGGAGTACCTGGGTGAAACATTAGAGATCAAAGTATTCGACAGCATGGGGCAAGAGATGTCCAGCAAGACTATCAATAATACGAGAACACCTGTAAAGATAAAGTCGCCTATGGTGGGCTTGATAAGGGTTTTATCACGTTGAGGTGAGTGTTAAGTTAAGCCTCAAATGGTGGGTAGAGTTAGATGATAAACTCTATTGGCGGTGTTGGTAAGTTTTCGACCAGTGGGTAATAGGCAAAGGGCATTAGGAAGAATAGGGAGTTGCTGATGGTTTATTGCTGACAACTGAATTTGAGAACAGGACCAAAAAATAGGGTGTTCTTGAAAATTAGCTTTGATAGTGGAAGGCTTAATTTTGACAAGTTAAGCTATATTTTTCGGATGTTTCGGGTAATGGGAGCCTCGAAATGAGTAGTATACGCGGGATTATGTGTTTCTAAGTCCAGTTTTCATTTTCTTTTGCGCGCCCAAAAGAAAACGAAACAAAAGAAAAGGGCGCCAGGAACAAAGCCCATTTTCCCCTCAAAACGCGCTAT
>JANQLQ010000293.1 GCA_028280565.1 Fulvivirga sp. | reverse complement strand
TACTAGGGTGGTCGTGGCACTATCGGCATTCGAAAGGGATTGTACATCCCCGGTCCAGCGGTCAAAGGATTCGCCCGGGGTGGCTGGATCGGCTGTGATAGTGACTTCGGTGCCTGCTTCATAGCTTCCATCACCGCTGCCCCTGTTGACCGTCAGCATATAAGTATTGCCAGGATCAGGAGCCTCCCCGTCAAAAATGCCGTGGTCTACTTTGCCTTTGCGGAACAACGCCAGGATGTTACTCTTTTTAATATCGTTGTATGGCGAAATCAACGTTCTAGAACTTGACGCCTGCGCTACAATGGCAATTTCTACATTATTGGAATTATTATCCAAGGCGATCATGGCCGGGCCTGTGCCCCGGTGGGTCAGTACACTGGCAATGGTAATGTTATTACTATTCGACACTTTGAACACATTCCCTTCATCCGGTTCAGCTTTACTGCCGAACACTCTTACATTTCGCGCGTTCCTGATCTCGCAGAAAGGGTTGCTGGTCCTTTTTCGATGTGCGCCACCTCGTTCTAGATTCATCCCGTAAAACGTTAGAGGGTTCACCGTACCGGAAATGTACACTTTGCGGTGATTCACACTTTCGGGTTTGCTCACATCCCTAAGTATATTGCGGTGATCGGTAACGGCATAGAACTTCCCTCCTGCCTGCCCGGAGAATTCGTAAGCGCGCGTATCCTTTTCTTTGTTTCCATGGCCTTCAAAATTTCGCACATTCAGCATAAACCCGGAGCTGGTCTGCCATTTTACGCCACACTCGAACCTGTTGTCTTTTGTCATTAAGAAAAGATCCTGCAATGCTACGTACCCGTTGGTGTTTTGCGTTTCTATGACAAATTTGTAATTGCCGGCGGAGTAACTGGGCCTGAATTTAGTTTGCTTTCCCGGGTCACCGACCAGTACTTTGCCTTTCTTTAGGTAAATGGTGTTATCAATGCTATACGTTCCAGCGGGCACGTAGACCACTTTTGTTTTAGCATCATCAATAGCATTTTGGATCTTTTCGCGCGTACTGCTGCCGGGATATTTTAGTGCATTTACCGCTCCCGGGTAGTTGAAGGCGTATACTTCGTCGGGTAAATGTTTGGTCATGATGTTACTAGGCACTCTCGCCCCCGTAGTGAACTCTTTTACTTCGTGATCTGTCTTTTTGGAGCCATCGATGTAATTAAAGGTTTCCCTTCCATTGGTGGGGGATTGTGCGATCGAATACGTTTTTACGTGCGTCCACCCCCCGGCTGAACCATTTACGGTAAAGTTTTTCTTTGTGCTTGATACAATTTTATTCGTTCCACTGACGTATACGTTGCGCATCACCAATACCCGGCCCCTGGCATTGATGGCTTCCCTGCTACTATTGGTAATATTGATCTTGGCATCTTGCAGGTAGAGATGGCTTACTTCGTAATTGTAATCCCTATCCTGTATTATGGCGGGACCGGGTCCTGAATAGTCTAGCCCTACGATGGTATTCCCTCGCACGCAACCTGCTAACACCCCGGCCCGGGATTGGTTCCTTAGCTTTATCCCGGTAAGCAATGACCCACTGGACAATGTGAGTATCACCCCGTATTGCCCCCCGTCAACTTCGAGGTTAACATTGCCTTGGTTGGTCCCTGTGACTCCAAAGAAACCAGCCGTAAAATTTTTCCCGTATACTTTGATATTGAAAAGGTGGCTGTCCTGGTGCGAGGCCCAGTTAAGGGCTACAGCCCCCGGGTTGTTGCCCAGGTCGAAATCCAGGTTAGAGATGACCGACCAATAGTTCCAGGGCGCTCCCCTATCGCCGACTTCATTTTTCAATAGAAATACGGGAGTAGCATTCCTAGGGTTGGGATTCCCTCCAAAGGTGCCGTCCCGTAATTTAATTACTGGCCGATCATAGGCATCCCCATGGATATGAGGACTGTTATCATCGTTACTTCCCCCGGAGCTACACTTGATCTCGATCCTTTGATCGACCAGGTATGTACCCGGTGGAATGTACAGGGTTTTTTGGTGAGTACGGCACCAATTGATCGCATCCCTCAGCTTTTTAGTGACTACGGTGGATCCCGTATTATCTACGTTGCCCCATTGTCCACCCCTAAGATCCACCATGCCGGTTTCCCTAAAAGGCACCTGTGCCCGGACCGATACAGTTAAGATACAAAGGCATAAAAGTAATGGTATCCAACTCCCGTATTTTATAGTGTGTTTACAATTCGTTTGGCTTATGTGTGATTGTGTTTTCATTGCTTTACAAGTTAATCTAGAACCAAATGTAGGGTTCGTACATGCATAGGTTCAATAGAGGTTATGCTCTACATGAGGGTGAGAGTACTTGAGAAACGCAAAATGACCCTAGGCTTGCCGGTGATAAACCGGCAGGCTCCATGCATGAAAGTCTTGGGCTAGGCTCTATGAAGCAATTTCGTGTTGCTGGAGGAAGCGGGCATTTTTATGAGTTCACACGACCAGGTGCCCTGGTCTGCTTTAGGCCGAGGTAAAGAAGACGTTTTGTGTTACTTAACCAGCATTCTTTGCCTCCTTTTCTTTTCAAAGGATCGTCATTCCGGCCGGTGGCCGTGTGTGGGCCGCATGGGCGCCGGAACCTGCTTCGTCGTTGATCCTGTGTACATGCACCGGTTTTTTCGTTCGGCGACTCTGCAGATTCCTTGTCGCGCACATCCCAACACTTAGGCCGCAAGGAATGACGATCCTTTTTTTAAATTTAGGTTTCTTTTTACTTTAACTTCCTTTTCCTTCAAAGGGATAAATAAAAATCACCCCATCCGGGACTACTTTGAAAGTATCACTACCTCACCACCATCACTTTCTTTACTGCCCTTCTCCCCCCTTCATACTCTATGCGAAGCCAATAGCTGCCGGACGGGGCTCCTGTGCTCACCCTTGCGCCGAACCTATCCTTAGATATACAGCTGGTAATCGCTACGGGGCTTCCTTTCGATGTAAACAAGGCGATACTCCCGATCGGGGCCTCGGAAGCAATCACAAAATCACCCCCGTTCGGGTTAGGGTATACCTTTAGAAGGTAAGGGTCAAACGACGTATCGGTCCCTTTCCTCGCT
>JANQLQ010000281.1 GCA_028280565.1 Fulvivirga sp. | reverse complement strand
TACAGTCAAAAAAAGGGTTCACGTCCAACGACACAGCAGATTCCTGCTCTCGCGCATCGCTCACCCGGCAAGGCCGGCAGGAATGACGATAAAGAAGGTCTTTTTCGTTTTTGATGAGGATATCCAATGGGCTCACTTATCGTTAAATCCCTGCCTATCCAACAATTGAATATGACAAGGTAGAAATAGGACTACTTTTCCAGGTTTAAGTAATTGATAATGATATTTGTAGTTTCAAGCTTAGTGCCAGCGAGTTGTAAAGAATGGGTGATCCACATCCTGTTCTAAATCCATCCAAAACCATACCTAAGAACGTCATTCCTTAACTTTCTAACATCGTCATTCCTTGCAGCCTGTGCGTTGGGCCAGGCGTGACAAGGAATCTGCGAAGTCGTGAAACGAAAACCCAGTATACGCAAAAAAAGGGTTCACGTTCAACGACAAAGCAGATTCCTGCTCTCGCGCATTGCTCACCCGGCAAGGCCGGCAGGAATGACGATAAAGAAGGTCTTTTTCGTTTTTGACGAGGATATCCAATGGGCTCACTTATCGTTAAATCCCTGCCTATCCAATAATTGAATGTGACAAGGTAGAACTACCTGGCGCGCTTTTATAAAGCGTGCCCATCTTCAACACATTCGGTCGTAAATCGCTTTCCTCCTGCGCATTTGTAATCCACTTCGAGCCATTTACTTTAACAGCCATACACACCAGGGGTGGTACTCGTTGGATGTTTTCTGCCTTCTTTAAGCACTCCCGGGGAGGATTAGTAAGGGCTTACTTTGGTCATTAGGCATAAACGAGAGCATCCGGATTACAAATCCTATTGCCTCGATGAGTACGCATTACGTTCCGCTAAATGCGCACTAGTTGAGCATTTTACTAAAAGTCAAAACATACACAAGATTGGTTAAACCTAACATTTCATCGAAAACACCGGATAAGTAGTTTTACAATACGGGTTGAAAATGACAAGCAGTGGCTGCTTAGTGTTTAAGGAAAATTCAATAGCACTACAACGTTTCAAAGAAGGCGCAGCAAAAAACAAGTAATGAACTATTAACCTCTTATCAAGAATAACATAGATTTTATGAAAAAAAATAAGAAAACCTTGCAGCCGTTGCTTGCTTTTGTTGTGATAGTAGCATTTGCACCTGCCTTGGCTTCTGCTTCACAAATACCTGGTTTTATCGAAGTTGAAGGTGGCACTTTTATTATGGGTGATGTCTATGGAGATTTAGATGAAAAACCATACGAGGTGACTGTAAGTACTTTTTATATTAGCCCAAAGGAAATAACTGTGGGACAGTATCGTGCATTTTGTGAAGCTACTGACAATAAAATGCCAAGGGAATATATCGATGCACCTCATGATAATGAGCCTATTAGATACGTAAATATTCACAGGGCCAGAAAGTATTGTGAATGGCTGAGTAAGAAACTTGGCAAAAAGATACTACTGCCCACAGAAGCGCAGTGGGAATTTGCTGCCCGGGGAGGACTTAAGAGCGAAGGATACCGTTATGCTAAAGGGGCTATGAAGGTTGATAAAAATAGCGATGGCGGAAGATTGCACCATGTTGGCACTAAGTTGCCCAACGAGTTGGGCCTATATGATATGAGCGAAAATGTTTGGGAATGGTGCCGCAGTTGGTATGGCGATTACCCCACGGAAGCACAAGTAAATCCGCTTGGTCCAAACAGCGGTTCTTTTTATGCGGTACGTGGTGGCAGCTATTTAAACGATGATGCGCCTTATTCTCGTGTGGCAGATCGCAGTAGCTATATGCCTTGGTATAACATGCATGATGTTGGCTTTCGAGTGGTCTACGAAACTGAAAACAATAAACCGCCGAAAGTAAGTACTCCTATTAAAACCAGCGCTGACACCACCTTAATGCGCCAATTGCCCTATGAAGGTGTTGAACATTTCACCAAAACAAAAGAAACACGTACCCGGTGGTTCAAAGAAGCCAAATTGGGAATGTTTATTCATTGGGGATTGTACAGTGCAGGCGGCGGTTATTATAAAGGAAAGCGTTATGGACAACATTATGCCGAATGGATACAAGTATGGTCACAGGCCGACACAAAGGATTATGCGGAACAATTGAGACCCGGTTTCATCGCTGAAGATTACGACCCTAAGAAGTGGGCAAAATTGGCCAAACATATTGGTGCACGCTATGCGGTTTTGACTTCCAAACATCATGACGGTTTTACTTTGTTCAACACAAAGCACCCCTATGCTAAAAAGAAGAACAATCCATATGGTGTAGATGTTAGCATTTCGCCGGAAGGCCGGGATCTCTTAGGAGAATATGTTGAAGCTTTTAGGGAAGAAGACATAAAAGTTGGACTCTATTATTCACTGATCGATTGGCAACACCCGGATTCACCTTTCCATTATGAACTGAACAATTCAAAACGTACCGATAATACCGCTGATTACTTGGACTATTGCCACAGTCATATCAAACAACTCATGACCGACTACGGAAAAATTGATTTATTATGGTCAGATTACAGCAGTGCAAGTAAGCAAGGCAAAACATGGAATACTAAGGGGTTATTGGAAATGATTGCCCAAGAACAGCCAGGTATTGTAGTTAGCAATCGCTTTTGGAATGGCATAGAGAACCCCTATGGTGATTATGTAACACCAGAAAAATACGTACCAGCAACAGGGTTCGCCAGTAATGCTTGGGAAGTTTGCCATACTATGAATGAGAGTTTCGGTTATAGTGCACACGATACACATTGGAAATCTTCCGAACAGTTGTTTAAAATTCTTGTAGATGTCAACAGCAAAGGGGGTAACTTATTGCTTAATATTGGCCCCGATGCCAAAGGCAATGTCCCTGTCGTAGCCGTTGATATTCTCAATGAGTTTGGTGATATGGTGCAGAAATATAAATCTGAAATTTTTGGTACCAGCGCATCAAAATTCAGCAACTTACTGTTTGATGGAAAATCAAATACCGTATTGAGTAATGGGAGTCGTTCACGCTTGAATTTCTTTGTTTACAGTTATCCGAAAGATGGCAAACTTGTAATTGAAGGTGTCAATAATAAAGTATCAAAAGCTTATTTAAGTGCATCAAAGCAAGCACTTGATTTTAATACTGATGAGAACAAATTAAACATTGACTTACCTAAAGAAAAAACAGATAGTTTTGGTTGGGTTGTGTCCGTTGAACTCAAAGGCAAGCCAAGTATAAAAAATATGGCTTTATCCACAACAGAGGAATAGGTGCACTATCTATTGAGCATTGAAGGTGGTTTGGGTTATTTAAGTTATTTGTATCTGAATCCATGAAACCAAAACCAAAGTAATAACTTGGTAATACTTTGGTTAAAAACTCTCTTACCTTTAATACTTGAGTGTATATTCCTCGTTTCTCATCCATAGAACGTGTTTGAGGTAAGTTGGCGAACCAAGTTCAGCACTCTGACAATGATGAGAAAAATAATGCAAGTTTCTACATTACCTTCGCCTACTTCAACCATTTACTCTACTACCTGGCGCGCTTTTATAAAGCGTACCCATCTTCAACACATTCGGTCGTAAATCGCTTTCCTCCCTGCGCATTTGTAATGCGCTTCGAACCATTTACTTTGACAGCCATACACAACCAGGGGTGGTACTCGTTGGATGTTTTCTGCCTTCTTTAAGCACTCCCGGGGAGGATTAGTAAGAGCGTACTTTGGTCATTAGTCATAAACGAGAGCACCCGGATTACAAATCCTTGAAATCTCAACTCAATAATCATTTATCACTTTTATATTGTACAGGATAGTTTTGGCTCCTAAGCTTGGTGGACCTTAGTGCATTTGTGCCTTGGTGGCCGAGGAAGCTTTGCCACCAAGGCACCAAAGCTCAAAGAATCACTAAGGGATATTCTTTACTCTTTAATTATTTTTATATAGAGCTAGGTCAACACTATTTTGCCCAGTAGTGCTCTCAACATTGTCACTCACGACCATTAAGGTTGCTCAAATAATTAAAATCCAATGTTATAAAACACTGCTTTTGAGTACCATCTCACCTTTCCAACTGGAATTTTTCAATCTCGGACGAACTCATGTAATGGATATCATCAGCAGCGGCGGCATTTATGGTAAAGAAGTAAAAATCCCTGGCAAACTGATCACCAAACCCAATAGCCTTGTAGTAATCGATGAACAGGTCGTGTTCCGGTGCATTCTCGGGGAAATCCGTTGCTTCCTTGTTACCGTCTGACCATGAATGTACCCCTACCATTACCTCATTCCCCAATGTTCTCGCTTTCCCGGCCAGGTAAAAGTCCACACCCCCGGAGGCGATGAGCCCTCCATCGAGCAAATGCGTATCGATGTTCCTGCCATAAATAAGTCTTCCTATTTGTACGTTGGTCTCATCATCCAAAGACCCTGGCATCTCTTTTATGTGGATCTGCCCGATATTCGGAAAGGCTTCTATCATTTTGTTAAAATCAGCCAAGGTCCGGGTCCGGATGTCCCCATTGGCCAACACTGTTACCCCATCGTCCTGCACGGTGAAAATACCAAACGTCCGCTCATCTACTGGAGGGCTATCCTCTTTTGAACATGCTGAAAAGGTAAACCCTACAACGACAAAAAACACTCCTAATTTTACTCTCTTTTTCATGATCATTCATTTTCAAATTCATACATAAAAAAACTGCGCATACCCAGTAATCGGCAGTGATTACCAGGGTATGCGCAGTTTACACAAAAGCCTTCATCGACCTTCCAATGTCTTCCCCAGTGTTAAAGGTCAATGTGCTGACTGGCAGCGAATGGCTTATCTATACTCAAAAAGACAATTGTTTTTCTTATTATCCTAACTTAATGTTGTTTTTTTAAAATAAACATGAGTTTCATACCATACTCTACCACACCACCCTCCAGGATATCCATAATGAATTTTAGTGTACCAAACGGAGTACTTATTTCCATGCCGGATAATATTGCCTGGGTTGCTACGACAAATTTTCAGTTCCGTGAGAAACAGGCCTCAAAGGATCGGCAACACTGTCACCACCTTGTGTTAACCGTGTTTTTTATTTATGGATGTGACCAAAAACAAACAAATATTCAATTATCGAAAATTGACAATATGCTGAAGTTTCTTTACCAAAAGATAATTACGTTTTTTGATCTTCGTTCCTAAACGGGGTTTGTTATATAACGATAGCAAAATCATGAGATATTTGCCATGGATAAAACCTCCTTATTAACGCATGGAAAGTTGCACATTCTATGAGTTGAATTAAACTGACCCAGCATTTTCGACAATTTTTTTATGAACCTGTATTAAGTCATGCGAGATTATTTTCTTCAAATGTCATTGGCATGATTAAACAATTTGTGGTTTCCTTCCGGCTAATGACAGGTTAACTTTCGGCTCCCCGGACAATACGAAACATATAAAGCACCAATGATCTTACACAAGATCAAGTGACAATTTGACCCCCAGCTACGCTCAATTCTATTTTCATCAACTAAGTTTTTCTAAATTTTCATACCAAATCTCGATTCAAACGCAACCATAGACATAGACCTTACCGGATGGAATTCTCGCAGTTCCTTAACCCCATTTCCTCCATATCTATCTGTTTAAACCCCAGCCGGAGTGCCGGAGAATTTTTATTTAGCCTGAAATTATCATTCGTGACATCCACGAAAAACGGATCCGAGACCAGGCTCTTTAATTCAATACCCCTTGACTGTCGATCTTCCAATTGGGCTTTGCCCCAATTCTTGTCAGCCGTGCAGTAATAAATGTTTTTATCCACTTTACAATCTGTGAGTTTTGGATCTCCACCAGCCCCGGAGGTACGCCGTTGATAGTACACAAGACTATTTGGATCATCAACGATCACAATGTTACGCTCAATCACACTTCCATCAATTGGAGTTCCTTCCAGGGATATCAAGCCTCGTGCGGGGGCATTGAGAGGCATGGCAATAACATTATTAATAATGTCATTCCGCCCTTTGCTGCAAATACCCGTTGCCATTCCACCCAACCGTGTCACTATGTTAGACTCAATGGTGGTTTCATGTTGATCATCATCACACCGGATGCCTTCTGCAAAATGCGCTGAAGGACAATCATGTATATAGTTTTTCCGTACAATATTACCTGTCCCTGCCCCTGAAATGTAGATGCCATTTCCATCTCCCATCACCTCCATCACATGGTGAATATCATTTTTCTCAATAATATTGTTACGGCCGTGCAAAAACGGCTCCCTTTCTTTCCACGTACTACTCCCGGTAGTTGTGCCCACTTCGTGCCAGCGAACGGTCTTCGAACATTCCCCTTTCCCGGCTTTATCCCATATGATCCTTCCGCTGACAACTATCCCGGTGTATGGCGTACGGTAAATGAGGTTATTGGAGACGAGATTACTCCCACTTTGCCACAGGAAAATGGCCGGGCTGTGCCAGTACACCTTTCCTATATCACTAATGTGGTTATGGGTTATCCTGTTGTTTTTATTTACATCTTTTGTACCTGGGCCATAGCCCGCTAACAATATTCCTGTACCCCCCATGTTTTTGATGACGTTACCCGAGATATCATTATTTTGACAATGCAGATCCAAACGAATGGCAGAGGCACTACTTTGTGAGAACCTGCAATTCTTCACCTCGCAGTGCTCGGCTCCGCGCATCCGGACCATTGCCGTGGCGGCATCAAAGTACTCCCAATCGTGCTGGATACCTTTTCCGATCCAATCATTTGTCCTCCGGAAGTAATCTGCACAGGTGAAATTCAATCCTTCAAAAACCAGGTTCTTTACAGCTTTATCGGTTTTTCCCGCATAGTCTATTCCTCCTTCAATACGGAATAACTCGATGAGCTGCGGAGATACAATTTTATCGCCAGGTGAGCCGTTTTTTGGCCACAGGTACAATTTTCCCGAGCTGCTATTATAAACCCATTCCCCGGGCCTGTCCAATTCATTTAATGCATTTTCAACCCACATATTGACGGTTCCCCGGCCCCATCTAAACTTTCGCAAGGGGTAAGTACCTATAACAGACGTATGTGCGACATTATTTTTTTCGTCGATACTTTTGAGCGGCAGGATATTCATCACCCACGCATAATACGGTCTTATCACCACATCCACATCTCCCATATTTTCCCAGTTCCTTAACGTCCCCTTCTCAAAAATAAATGAACCTTTATCTTCATATTGCCAGTCACCGGGCCTGGACGGGAGTACGGTGCCTTCGCTTCTCGCCCGGGGCAAAGCCACAGAATCTTCATAAAGCGATGAAAAATGACGAAAATTTGCAGGCAAACGGGCTACGAATATTTTACCTTTTGCATTTTCCGGCAAATCATCGATGTCCTCCTCCACTTTTTTCCAACCTCTAATGGCATACCCTGATGTAAACACGGGTTTTTCATTGGGGTAATTCCTGTAAATGATCCGGCACTTTTCGTTTCCGGAATCTTCTAATCCAAATACAACGGTCTCATCCAGTACGTACTTGCCACCCCGTATCATCACCATAACATCTCCTTCTGAATTGGGAATTTCGGAACGAACTGCGTCACGCGCTTTTGTCAATGTCTTAAACGGTCCATCCGTGCCATTTTCATTGGGAGCATCGAGCCTTCCGGACCAGGAATCGTTACCACTGGTTGACACATAAAAGTCTGCTCTATACTTATGTTGCGAACATTGGGCAAATGTCAAAAAAGATAATATGCCTAATGAAATAATGAAGTACCTCATCTTACTGAAATTCATAATTATTATTTTATACACAGGTAGCATCTGTATTAATTTCTCCTAGGACTGTATCTTTTATCACTCTTTTGTTACCAGGTGAATTTTTAAATGAAGTCATGTATCCCAGCTTCCCCGGAGCTCCCTGTTTTAATACCTTTATTCTTTCAAAACCCTGCTGACCAACACACTGCCTTTCTGCTCAACCCGGATCAAATATATGCCACTCATAAAATTCCTCATGTCCAAGGAGAAAGTGGTTCCGGCCACAGGGATGCTTTTAATCGTTTTGCCATTGATGTTCATTACCCTTATCATCTTCTCACCCTGATCCGTATGGCCAGGTAACCTGATGACCAGGACATCCGAGACAGGGTTAGGGTATGATATGAATGGTTTCACCTTATAAGGCATTCTCAATACACTGGCTGCACTCCCCAAAGGACTTCCTTCATTTTCTATTCTGTCAATGCCGGGTTCCCATTTTATTCCTCCTGTCTCGTAAGCACCGGCATCAGGAGTTCCATCCGTCACGAATCGCGTCACCGGGGGATAGCTTACCCCCGCTCCAAAATGAATGGAATCAAGAAATATACCCTGATCAACAGCCATTGAAGATGAAGAAATCATAAATGCCGGATGATCAAATGCACTTTCGTCCGTATTCTTAACATTATTTGAGCGTACTACAGGGTATTTCGGATCAAATGTTATATCCCTGATCATATAGTTGTTCTTAAAATTGCAGTTTACCAATTCATCATTTAAGCCCAGCGTATTATTAAAGTACACGCCGTCACCAATATTCTGATCACATTTGCCAAGTGTATTGTTGTAAACATGAATATCATATTGTGGAGAGTTAAACCTTATATTATTTCCCCTGATGTTCCAGATCACATTGTGGTGTATTAATAGTCCCTGGTTATTATTATCCAGGTATATTCCATGATTACCACCGGCGATGGAGGTTGAATAATTATCATGGATCCAGTTATAAGCAATTTCAGCTCCTTTGGTATGGGCACCCCATGCTACGATCATTCCTATGTCATGGTTAACATACCCATTTTCAGAAATATTGTTGTAAAGTACCCTAAAACGTTCTGCTGCATTCCCACCACCGTGATGAATTCTTATGTGCGATTTCCCTCCGTGCGCAATATTGTTTCCAACCACAGTATTATCGTCACCCACCAGGTGAACGGAATGCATAAAATGACCATAATAGGAAGTATAACTGATGTCATTATTATTCACGATGTTATGGTTCCCATTTAGTGTAATTCCTTCTGCGCCGCAGTAATACAGTTTTGAATTGGATAATTCATTATTATTCCCTCGAATCCTTAAACCGGCAGTAGGATTGGAAGGAGGGCTGGCCCTATCTATATGTGACCACCCCCAGGTGAGCTGGTTATCCAGGTACCTCATGTCCATGTTAGTTAATTTATTATGCCCCCCTGCTATCCAGATACCTCCGCCAAATGTTTTAATACCCTCTAAGGTGATATGGTCATGGCTGATCTGAACTACATATCCGCGTGTTTTTGCTTCGACATGAAGATCATTTGGATTTCCATCATTGGCTGCCCAAAAGTAAAGGCTTGAGCCATCATAGCTCCATTCTTTTGGTGCATCTAACAACTGAAGTGGCCCTGCCACATACCCCGAGATATTGTTGGCCAACCACGGTCCGAGTGTTTCTGCCGAGCCGGTAACCGTATTACCACTATTGGATAAGATATCTGCGGTATGGGACCACCACCGGTTACTGCTATTGGTAGCATACGCATACAACTTAGCCCCGGTATAATCGCCGGCAGGAAGTCCGGTAACCGTTATTGTAGCACCTGACCTGGCCATAGACGTGAAATTTCCGTCCTCAGGGGTTTCAAACAATCCATTCTTGGTTGTTATAAGGTTAGGATACCTCGCCTCGGTCATTAATTCTCCGGGATCCAAGCGTGGTGCCAATGAAAAATCATAGGCAGATGATCCAAATACAAATAGCTGCATTACTTCATTGTTAACAGGCGCCTTATAAACAACCCCTTGATGAACACTCCAGCCGGTTATATGGTCTGTTGCCGTAATGACGACATCCCCACCCGGAACGGCCTCCAGCTTTATCGGGAGTGCCGAAGTGCCACTTCTTACAGATGTAACCGCTTCACGATAGATCCCGGGATAAATGTTAGCGACATCACCGGGCTGCATCTTTTCCAACGCTTTTTGGATGGTCTTGAACGGAGCTGATCTTATACCCGGGTTATTATCATCTCCAATATTTGCTACATAATATATATCGCCATGAGCTCCTTTCTCCGGTGTCACATCACGTAAGGTGAAATCATCAAAAAAATAGGCTCCCACATATTTACCACAGCTTATAGTAATCCGGGCTTCCAGGAAGTCTGCCTGGGCTGTAAAGGTATGCACGTATTCCGTCCATGCCCCGGTGGTGGATACGGTGGTGGTGCTCCCGATCACCTCGAATGGATTGGGTTGTGCCACCGAGATATCCAAAGAACCATCTCTTGGGCTGGTACTTTTCGCCCAAAACCTGAGCTCATAGGTTTTTCCCGAACTGACAGGAATAATATTGCCTGCATCTGCTAAAAACTGTGCATGCCAGTGGGTCCCATCCGTGGCAGTCACCTCTACCTTAGCAGATGCTGTACCGGAATGAGGATCCGTTACACGGGATAATGTAGCCGTAACAGAGGCAAAGGCGCCTAGTGCCCAATTTTGTGTATCTGCCTCAAATCCAGGGTTTGTGAGTAAATCCGGTCCGCTTACCAAATTTATTACCGGTGAAGTAAAAGGGGAAACGGGTAATCCACCCATAAGGGTATCGGCATATGATAGTTCAACAAGTTGTCCGGAAGAAACATTGTTGCTCAGTGAAACACTTACCGTATCACCAGTGGTATTCAATGATGCATTCGAAACAGGGACAACACTCCCATCAGCTTTAACCCCGAAGGCGCCCGGGTTATTTGAAATGCTATCCAATTTAGTGTTAACAGGAATGGATATAGTGCTACCCCCGGTATCCGTATAAGGTGCGGCGATCAGTTTTACTTTTGTCTGTGCATTTGGACCTCCAACGGTACCGGTATCACCTTTTACTTCCCGGAGTATGAAGTCGTCAAAAAAATAGGTTTCAACGAATTTACCACAGGTTATGGTGATCCGCGCTTCTCCATAAGTTGCCAATGGGGTGAAAGTATGCACATACTCTGTCCAAGTATTTGTTGTCGACAGGGATGAAGTGCCACCGATCGCCTCGTATGGATTAGGCTGCGCAACCGCAACCTCAAGTGCATTATCCCGGGCGCTATTGCTTTTTGCCCAAAACCTGAGTTCATAGGTTTTTCCCGAAACCACTGAAATAATATTAGTGCCGGCCGCAATAAACTGGGCATGCCAATGAGTTCCGTCCGTTGCTGTGACATCTACCTTGGCAGCTCCCGGCCCGGTATTGGGTTCCGTTGTAGTATGTGATAGTGTAGCAGTGGCCGACTCATAAACGCCTACGGCCCAGCCCTGGGTACCTGTTTCAAAACCTGGGTTAGTCAACAGGTTTTGAGCATGACCTGCTGTTACTAATGAGATAGCTATAAAAATTGCAAAAAAAACTTTCATTTTTTACTTAGTTATCTTTCAGAAATTCTTTTTATAAATAAGTCTCCTGTTGCGTCTGAAATGACGGGTAAGGTGGAAGCACCCGCCTGTCTTATCTAAAGTGCAGGCGGGTTCTGGGGTGGTCAATACGGCCATAGTGATAAATGTTAGTTGCCCCAGTTATATAGATCAAGTCTTCCAAATAATCAATTAATAGTTTGCATATTGCTCCAAATTAGGGTTTGTCAGTATATCGCTTTGGGGTATTGGATAATACTCGTGCCTGTTAATATCAAAAAGTTTTCCGCTCAGAACTTCCGGATCATTAAAACGTTCTTCCAAAATGCCCCATCTTTTCAGATCCATCCAACGGTTATCTTCTGCGCTAAGCTCCAAAACCCTTTCGCGCCTGATAACTTCCCTAAAATTATCTTTTGATATGGTAGGATCAACATTCGACATGTTAACCCTGTCCCTGACACGGTTGAAAGCAGCCTGGGCTGCTGGCGTTGGACCGTTGGCCTCATTTTCCGCTTCTGCATACATTAATAATACATCAGCAAAACGCATGATCCTGTCATTGATCCCACTCTGAAACCCGTCCGTATCGTTAGGCCGTGTGTCAACATTCCTGTACTTCCTCCAATAAGCAGGTGCACCAGGATCAAGTGTTCCATAAGCTTCTTCATAGGTAAGACCGCCATAAAGCGTAGATTCAGGATGAGGGAAAATGAGCGTGGCAAACGCCCTGGGATCAATTTCACCACCTATGGTCCTTTCTTCCAGGAAAGTTCTTACCAGCCAGGGCTCAACAAATCCATCGTTTGAAGCAAAATCCTTGGGGCCTCCATCTCTCCCTCTCCAGGAACTAAAATCCGGGCTGATCCTATCATCGCTTTGTGCTTCAAAAATTGATTCTATATTGTTTTCGTTGAGGTCATTGCAGTTATCGTTGTAATCCGCTACCAGGTCATAGATATCTGAGTCTATCAGTTCCTTAAACCCACTGGCTGCCGTTGACCAATCTTCAAGATAAAGGTACGCTTTCCCTAAATGACCCACAGCCGCACCCCAGGTTGCTCTACCGTGCTGTGAGGCATCACGTGTTCTTACGGCACTTAAATTGGCCTTAGCATCTGTGAGGTCTTCAATAATTTGCTGCCATACCAGGTCCCTCTCTACTGTTGGAGGATAAAATTCAGAGTCATCGATTGGCGGGGTGGTGATAAGCGGTACTTTGTACCATAAGTTTATGAGGTAGAAATAAGAAACGCCTCTTATGAACTGGGCTTCTCCCATTAACTCTTTTCGCTTTTCATCACTTATACCAGGGACCTCCGGAATTTTTTGTATGGCTACATTCGACCGGTAAATGGCCATCCAGAAAGGATCCCAGAGAAAACCAACAAGGGGATTTGTGGCATCTAAGGTAAACTCAGCATTTGCCATGGCCCAGTCGAAAGGAAAGTCGGTCCTATATTCATCGGACCTGTTGACCGTAGCCCAGGCGAAAAACCTCGGAAAAGACGCTTGCCACGAAGGCCCTTTAGCGTATATAAGTGCTGAATAACACGAAATAACCCACTTTTCCGCATCGCTCTCATTTTGCCAGAAGGATTCGGGAGTAACGGTATTAGGGTTTATTTCTGTTAAAAAATTATCAGAACTTTCGCATGATGCAAGGAGTAAAACGATCGATATGATTACTTGTCTTATGTATGATACTATAAATTTCATTTGTCTGATCATTTACGGGTTCTCTTAAAAACTAACATTTAATCCGAATAAGATCGCTTTAGCCAGCGGGTAGAGGGACGAATTCACGCCCCTGTTGAGACCAAAGCTCACATTCTCCGGGTCATAGCCGGAAAATCCTGTGACAGTTACCAGGTTCTGCCCGGTAACCGTTAGCCTTACCGAGCTAATGCTCAGTTTAGTCAACAGTTCGGAAGGGATCGAGTATCCAAGCTGGATATTTCTAAATCTCAGGTAGGAGCTGGACTCCAAATAATAATCGCTTGCAGACCTGTTTCCATTGGGATCTGAAGTACTGGCCCTGAATATTTCGGAGTCTCTATTGTCTTCTCTCCAATGGTCCGTATATTTTGCCAGGGTGCCATCTTGCACACGCTCCACACCATTGAATATCTTGCTCCCAACATTCCCCTGCAACAACATATTCAGATCGAACCTCTTATACCTGGCAGAGAAGTTGATCCCAAACTCAAGATCAGGCAAGTTTCCATCAAAGTACCGCCTGTCTTGGTCGTTAATCACCCCGTCGTCATTGAGATCTTTAAATCGAAGATCGCCGGGGCTTGCATTGGGCTGGATAAGTTCTCCGTCTTTAGAATGAGCATTCACCTCCTCAACGGACTGGAAAATACCGTCGGTCTCCAATAAATAGAAGTTAGCCAAACTCCTCCCGACCTCCGTTTGGTTGGCCAGCTCGCCGCTCACACCATATTGCCCTCCAACCAGCACATCGCCATCGGTATTGAGTTTTAAGACCTCGTTGTTCAGCACAAATATGTTTGTTCCAATATCAAAGGTGAAATCTCCCTTTCTTTTGTGGTATGTCAATGTAAATTCGAAGCCTTTATTCTGGATATCTCCTGCATTAACCAGGACGGAAGAATTCCACTGCCCCAGCCCTACATGGGTAGGTATTGGAGCATTAAATTGCAAACGCTTTGTATTTCGCTTGAAATATTCGGCTACCAAAGTAAATCTATCTTCAAATAAATTTGCTTCCAGGCCAATATTGGTAGATTGGGACACTTCCCACAAAAGACCGGAATTAGTAAAATTCAACTGGGCCACTCCGTTGACAAATTGTTGAGGGATCCCCAAAATATAGTCAACACCTCCACCTCCGATAGAAAGGACAGTTTGGACCTGGTATGCGCCTACTGCATTCTGTGACCCAAGCTCACCATATCCACCACGTAATTTCAAATACTGAACGACTCGTGTGTCTGGGAAAAAGGACTCCTCACTCATGACCCAACCCACTGCAAAGGACGGGTAATTCCCCCATCTCAGGTCTTCCCTGAACCTGCTGGAACCGTCGCGACGAATAGAGGCCGTAAGCAGATACTTACCGGCATATGAATAATTGATCCGTCCAAGATATGACTCCAGGTTCGACCGGGTCTCAGAACCGCCGCTTGAAGGAAGTATAGATTCAGCGGCATTTGCATTGGAAATACCGAGAGGAAAACCTTCGCCAACGATCCTTAAGTTTTCCGATATATCCCACTGTCGTGTCCAACCCACCAATGCATCCATGCTATGTTTTCCCCATTCCCGCTTGAAATTCAAGGTATTTTCCCATAAAATGGTATGGGCCTCCCCCCGAGTCTCGTTTAAATCAGCGGTTGGGTTGGTACTTAATCCATTACCAACGTCATACACCGGTGTAAATCGCTTGTTGCGCCAGTTAGTTGTACTCACCCCAACACTGGTTTTCAGGTTAAGCCCGTTTATTATTTCTGCTGACCCAAATATATTTGCCAATATCTTTACCGATGTATTGGTTTCTCCAGGAATTTCCCTGTTAGCCAAGGGGTTATTCACAATAAGGAATTCCGGAGCTACTACTCCCCAGCCCGGCGACCACGAGCCATAATCACCATTCTCATCGATGGCAGGAAATACCGGTGCCGGCCATGCGCGGATAGAGGTAACATTCCCTCCCCGGGCATTTTCACGACTCACAACCAAGGACTCTCCAAAGTGGATCCTCCCTTTTCTGAAGTCAGAGTTCATCCTTAAGTTCAACCGATCGTAATAAGACTCTACTACAATTCCCTGCTGATCGACATAGCCAACGGCTAAATTGTAATTGGAATACTCACCGCCATCGGTAAACGAGAGGTTGTATTGTTGCTGAGCGGCTTTTTGAAAAAGCACGTCTTGCCAGTCGGTACTATTTGATGGGTCGAAATTTCCTTCCTGTAGATTAACTGGTATTGGCCTTCCCTCATTTTCATGTTTCCATACTTCCGTATCACGCCACTGCTGTGCGGTCATCATCTCTAACGGACTTGCAAGGCTCTGAATGCCATAGGTTGCATTAAAATCCATTTTTGATTCGCCACTTTTTCCGCGTTTTGTGGTTATGATGATAACACCGTTTGCTGCACGTGAACCATAAATAGCGGCAGCAGAAGCATCTTTCAACACTTCCAAAGAACTGATATTGTTGGGATCAATAGAGTTCAGATCACCACCTATTGTCCCATCGATCACTACCAGGGGTGGGGTATTTGCGAAGCTGCCCTGCCCCCTAATGATCAATGAAGCTCCACTCCCCGGGGCCCCTGAGGTATTCACCACTGAAACGCCAGGGATGGTTCCTTGCAAGGCCTGGGATGTATTGACCGTAGCCTGCCTGGCCAAGTCCTCACCTTTGACCGAAGCCACGGAACCGGTTACATCTTTCTTGTTTTGTGTTCCATATCCAATTACCACCACTTCTTGCAGTGATTGTAAATCGACCATCATTCTTACATCGATAACCGATCTTGCTCCCACTGTAATCTCTTCTGAACGATATCCAACATAGGAGAACAACAAAACCGTTTCTTCATCCGGGATGTCCAGGGAGTAACTACCATCCATACCTGTCACCGTTCCAATATTTGTGCCCTTTACCAAGATACTTACGCCGGGCAATCCTTCTCCATTTTCATCGATAACCTTCCCCGATATTTCCCTATCATAATCTTTCTCTTCAATGATGGGATCCTTTTCAGGATCGGGCAATTGGATCACAGAAATAACATTATTTAATCTTTTAAATTTTAAACCCTTTTCCAGCGAAAGTTGAATAAGGATTTCCTTAAGTGATTTGTTTTCGGCGAGTAGGGATACGTAGATACGGGCGATGTCTTTATCCCTGAAGAAAAATTCATATTCGGTTTTTTCCTCGATATTGGCTAATGCCTTTTTCAGGCGAACATTTTGCCAGTCTACCGAAAGGTAAACTTTATCTGTGCTCTGTGCCGGGCTTTTGTATGCCAGCAATACAGCGCAACTGATGCACTGAATGGTTACCAGCAAAAAGGCACATCTTGACACAATCTTAAGGTTTTTTTGTAAACTTGTACACATAGGTTTGTTTTTAACTTTTTGATTCATAGAACAATTGAAAATTAAAGACGACTTTCTCCCCGGATGTCGGTAGTATGTGGTAATGCGGCCAACACCGGGGAGTTTTATCCACCTTCAACCTGAATCAAAAAACGATTTGTTTTGGTTAGTCATCATAGGTATTTAGTTTGTGATTTGTATTTTCCAACCTTGTATTTCATAGTTAAATGCACCCTGGGATTTCAATGCCTCCAAGACCACATTTAAAGGATCGTTGTCGAAGCTTCCTGTGTAAGTATCAAGGGTCTCGATCTTTTCTTTAAACTCGAACTCTACGTTATACCATCGTTCCAGTTTTTTCAAAATTGAAAACAACGGTTCTTCTCTGAACACAAGTTTCCAGTTGGTCCAGGCGAAGATCATGTCATCCCGTAGTTCCCGCTTTATCACCTGGCCATTTAAAATGTTTACTTCGGATTCCTGGTAAGGGAGCAAGGTATGCTCAAATTTCATGGTGGACCCGCCGGCATTCGTTACCCGCACTTTTCCTTCGGCTACGGCTACACTTATTTTGTGATCATCCGGGTAGGCTCTCACGTTGAAAGAAGTTCCTAAAACCTCTGTCCCCACTTTATTGCTTTCTACCCTAAAGGGTCTCCTTGGGTCACTTTCAACCTCGAAATAGGCTTCGCCAGTAAGGTAAACCCTTCTTAAAGTATCGCTGAATTCTTCGGGGTAAACAATTTTTGAGCCTGCATTCAATTTAACCCTGGAACCATCACTTAAAACAGTGGTCAGCTTGCTTCCCATGGGACTTTCTTTAGTCAATATCCGGACGATCTCTTCTTGCGACTGATAAGAGTCCAACCAACTTCTTTGAAACAAAAAAACACCCAATAAAGTAAGCACCACTACGGCAGCAGCATATTTAGCCCATCGGTACCTGTTTTTTTGTAGGAAGGGAGCATAAGATGACTCCCTTGATCTCTTCGTACTTATTATTCGCTCGAACAGGTCATTATAGTCCGTATCATTTAACTTTGGACTGTTTGAATATTGAATACCGGTTACAATTTCCCGTGCCAATAGTACTTCCCCGGATTTCTCCGGATGATCGGCCAGAAACTGTTCCCAGAATTTATCGGAATGTTTATTTGGTCTGAGTACCCAATTGACAAAATAGTGGTCCTCTGCCAATTCCCAGGAGCTGAAATCTTTATACTTCACAAAAATTTGATTTAGAAATTAATCTACTCTTCCACCCCTTTAACTATATGAGTAGTAAGACCTGCCTATTATTCCATTGGCTAAAACTTTTTATATCAAACCAGTGTAAACCGACCTGTTCCGTAGGCCTTGTGAGAAAATACCTTAAGAAAAGTAAGAATAATTTAAGCTATAACCCGCCTAAAACAGCTAACCAAACCATCGCAATAATACTTTCCCGAATGGCCTGCAACCCCCTGGAAATAAGTTTTGTTACGGAATGAGCATTTTTCAATCCCATGATCGATGCGATTTCTTCATGGATAAAGCCATCATAATAATAATGAAGGATCGCCTGCCTTTGTTTCGGCCGTATCTTTTTAATGGCTGATGTGATTTTCTTCAACATTTCCTGTTTTGACTCATCCATGATCAAACGGCTTTGGACTGAAAACTCAATGTTGAAATCGAGGTAGCCGACCGTTTGTTTTTCAGCCTTAAAAACGTTGTTCTTTTTAATATTATAAATTATCCTGTGATAAACCGAGGCAAAAAGGTAGGACTTAAGCGACCGGATCTTTCCCAGTGATTGCCGTTTGGTAATTAATGAAACAAAAACCTCGTGGATGCTGTCCTTTACAAGTTCCGTGTCGCGTGTAAACTGCGAGCCGAAGCCAAACAGGTCCTGGACATATTTATGATATACATAACCCAAAACAGACTCATTGCCATGCTCAAGGCCCTGTATAATTTCCTGGTGTGACAGGCTCTTTGAAAGTAATGCCGATTTTTTAGATTCACTATTAAATGACTGTTCTGAACCTGATTTCCCGTAATTCAGACTGTTAGGAGTGACTTGCAATTATAACAAGAGTTAAATTGGACCTAATTTTTAAGCGCCCTGAAATTCGGCTAAACATTCAAGTTAAAGAATATTTTTAAATATTGCTAAAATAATGGCGTCTGACTAAAAATAGAAATCCTCAAAAGATGTGTGGTCTCAATCACATAGGGTTTACAGAATGTCCCTGGGAATTGAAACAATAAGAGTATGGTTTTAAGAATCCGTAAACGTTCAATTGCATCAAATTTGTGTATCTTCTTACACCCTAGATTATGCTCATTGCTCGTAATTTTAAGTAGCGGAGACCTTTCCGACAATAACCGATCATATTCTAAAAAATATGATGACATGCAATAAGGTCGTTTTGTATCCAAGAGAGTATCAAAGAAATTATAGCCTATGCCAAAGAATATCCCAAAAATGCTGCACCAGCCAGCATAGGCCATACACTGTGGGTCAACATACCGGAGGCGGATCACAGCGAAATATCGAGGAAGAGTTATAGTTTAACTTCCGTGCGTGATCGTAATTATATCACACGAGCCGAGGTTTCCTTAGTAGCATTAACAAGGACATCGTACTCATTTTACAAAATAAGATCATTCTAAGGGATTTTAAATTATGGCAAGGGTCTGGCCAAAGAATCAAGCCTATTGCTGACTGATCGAGAGCTTCCCACTACCGCAAATATAATTCATCATGTAACCTAACCGTCAATTCACTGTCCTTAGGTCATGATTCAACCGTATTACCGGGTTTTCGGTAAAATCCAGGGATACCATCTTGCCACCATAGCGAACCTTTTGCTGGCCTCCGACAAAGGACCGGATCTCTGCTTGGCTCAATTTACCATTTTCCCATGCCAGGTCCACTTCAAAATCGCCCCGGGCTTTCAAACCGGTCACTTTACCTTCCGACCATGCCTTTGGCAGCGCCGGAAGTATTTCGAGCACATCGGTGTGAGATTGAAGGAGCATTTCGGCCACCCCCGCGGTAAAGCCGAAGTTTCCGTCGATCTGGAACGGGGGGTGCAGGTCAAACAGGTTCAAAGCCGTAGACTTCTGCAAGAATAGCCGGATGTGTTCATCTGCCATCTCCCCATCCAGTAACCTGGCAGAAAAATTGATCAACCAGGCCCTGCTCCATCCCGTACCGGCGCCACCATGGTCCAGCCGGTAGTCCAGCGTTTTCCTGGCGGCTGCAAACAGCGCTGGGGTGCCTTGTTTTGTGATCACATGACCGGGGTGTAAAGCGTAGAGGTGCGACATATGCCTATGTCCTTTTTCCGGCTCATCATAGGGCTGATCCCATTCCAGTATCCTGCCATCTTCCCCGATCACCACGCCGGATCGAAGGTTGTCGAGCTTTTCCCGGATCGCTTTGGTAAATTCATCTGAAATGTCCAGTTCTTCAGCCGCCTTGAGCGTATGGTCAAATACTTCGGCTACAATTTGCTGCCCCATAGCGGTACCTAACGAAACAGCAGCCCGCTCTCCGTCTTTCGCGAGATACGAGTTTTCGGGAGAAGTGGAGGGAGCGGCTACCCATTTGCCATCCCCGGGATGTTTGATCAGCCAATCCAGGTAGAACAGGGCGATGGCTTTCATCGCAGGATAGGCTTTTTGCCCAAGAAACTCCCGGTTTTTGTTAAAAAGATAATGTTCCCAAAAATGCTGCACCAGCCAGCCTCCGCCATGCACCCAGCCTCCCCAATAGGGTTGTGCGGCCCGCATCCATGCCGGCGCCCACAAGTCAGTAGCATGATGGATCACCGCCCCCCGGCATCCATATTGCTCCCGGGCTGTGATACGTCCCCGCTCTACCAGTCTTTCCACATAATCGAACAGGGGTTCATGGCACTCGGAAAGGTTGGTCACCTCTGCCGGCCAGTAATTCATTTGCAGGTTGATATTCAGGTGATAATCTGCATTCCAGGGAGCCTCAATATGTTCGTTCCATATCCCTTGCAGGTTAGCGGGATTAGTGCCGGGCCTTGAGCTGGATATCAGCAAGTAACGACCGTAAGAGAACATCCTGTCGACCAAGCCCGGGTCATAGGTCCCCATTTTCACTCGCTCGAGACGAAGATCTGTGGGCAGTGAATCCAAGGTATTTTCTCCCAGGTCGAACGTTACCCTTTGGAACAGGGGCTGGTAGTCCTCTACATGCCGTTTCAATAGCTGTTCAAAGGTACTCTTATCCAAGGCCAGCAGGGTTTCAGCATTATTTTGTTCATAGTCTTCATGATAAAAAGAGGTAGCGCTTACCAGGTAAATTTCCGCTTGGCGCACTCCTTCAAGGCTCAAGCGGCCATTGGATGCTGTTATGCTACCCCCCGAATGCTTAACTTTCAGCCTGGTCTCAAAATTCACCCCATAATCCAAAGGTACAGACTGCGCGTTCAATTTTCCGCCATACTGGGTCACGGTCCCTTTCATGCTGATCTCATTTTCGGAAAGGTTGGAGGTTATGACCGTGGGATGGCCATGATCTGCGGGCCTGTCCAACCGGAGTTCAAAATTCATTCCTCCCGTAGCCGTGGTGGTCAAGGATATTGCCATAACATTATCGGGAGCAGAAGAAAAAACCCGTTGAGTGATTTGGGCGCCTCTTTTTGTATACCTTACTGTGACCAGTGCAGAATCCAGGCTTAGCGCCCTCGTATACTTTTCTACCGGCGTTTCATCCTGGAAGTCAATGTACAGATCGCCCATGGTCTGATGTGACCGGATGATCTGCCCCATGGAAAACTTGTCCACGATAAACCTGTCAGCCTGGTGTACTTTTCCATCGCCGAGGAGACGACGAAGTTCTTCCAGGTCTTCCGGGGAGCCCTTGGCATCTCCCCAATCCGGGCCTCCCGGCCACAAGGAATCTTCGTTTAGCTGTATCCTCTCGGTATTTGGATCACCAAATACCATTGCCCCCATCCTGCCATTTCCTACGGGCAAGGCGTGATCCCACCCAGTAGCCGGCTGGGCATACCATAGCCGGTTAGGGGGTGATCCCGTAGTATCATTTGGCGGCTCACAGGAAAAGAGGACGGATGACAATAAAATTGTAGTTAGTAATTTGATCGTACTAGTATTCATAATTGAAAACCTGTCTTGAGTCTGAAAAATGATCTAAAAATCGGATACAGCTTATTGGTATAGTTTTTATATATTCTTGTCGGTATTCCGGGAACGAGTTACAGTTCATTATACATTGATCTTAAATCCAGCGGATCATTCATTTTAGCCTGCAGTTTAAGTAAGCTTGCGAACATAGACTTGGTACGTTCCCGGTATTGCGGAAGCGATGCGAGGTCATTCATTTCCCCGGGATCATTTTTCATATCAAACAGCAAGACTTTTTTTATTTTGGGATAAACGATCAGCTTGAAGTCATCCTTCCTGATCATGCGTTGAAAATCAATGTAAGTGCCGTAGATACCCTCTTCGTCGTAAGCTCCTTCTGCCGCTTTTCCTTTGGCTACGTCCAGGAAGCTATTAAAGAAAAGATAACCCGGCTTTGGCACACCTGCCAGCTCAAGGCTTGTGGCCATGATATCCTGCAAGTAGATATCGACAGGCCTCTTTTGGTTGACGGGAATCCCTGGACCGGTTACAATAAGTGGCACCCGGATACTGTGGTCGAAAAGGTTCTGCTTACCCAGCAGCCCATGACGGCCCACCGACAGCCCGTGGTCGGCTGTAAAGAAGATATACGTATTCCCTGCTTTGCCAGACGCTTCAAGCGCATCCAGGATGTCGCCGATCTGTGCATCGAGATGGGTGATGATGGCGTAATATTCTTTGAGATGTGTCCTGGTGGCGTGGGATGTACGAGGAAAGGGCGCCAGCATTTCATCTCTTAGGAATCGCGAACACCCTATTTCATTGTGATAGGGATATTCCGGGAGCCAATTGCTAGGTAAGGGGATGTTTTCCAGCGGATAACGATCTAAAAACTCCCGTGGGGCCTGCCTGGGATCATGGGGTGCATTAAATGCCACGTACATGAAAAAAGGGTCTTCTTTTTGCGCAGCATCTGCAATAAATTCCAGCGCGTCTTCTTTGACTACCTCACTCCAGTGTTTGCCACCTTTCCAATAACCGCCATGTCGTGTGTCGGTGGGCGACCAGGACGTGTCGGTAGAGCTAACGGGACGAGAGTATCCAACAGGCATTAAAGACTGGATGTCCTTGTCTTCTGCCAGCAGTTTTTTCATTTCACCGATTTTTTTCGAATCCCAATGGTCTTTGGGCATTCCCGGCCTTTCGTGCTTTACAACGTCAAAAACCTGGTCAGCAGGATGTTTTATATGCCATTTTCCTGTCATGTAGGTATTATAACCTTGTTCACGCATGAGCTGCCCCCAGTTTTGAGATGCAGCGATATCATCGCTTTGTTCCCACCGCTCGGAGTGTACCTTTGCATCCCAAACCGACCTGCCTGACATGATCATGGCCCGGGAAGACAGGCATACTGCTCCTGTCCAGCTCCCCATATTGTAGGAATGAGTAAAGGAAACGCCTGCCCCCGCTAGCCTGTCGAGATTAGGTGTATGGATAATGTGATTACCAAAAGCATGGATGGCATCATAGGTATGGTCATCAGCAAACAGGAACAGGATGTTGGGCTTGTTTTGTGTCTCTTCCCCGCCGACTTTTGGTTGACAGCCAGCACATAGCAATACGGCCAACCATTGAATAATACAAACACGGGGGTATACGATTCGCATTCTATTGATCATTTTAATTCAAAACCATCTGTTCATCGATATAACATATTCAAAACCTGCTTTTGCTTGTATTGACATCCTGTTCTTATTCCGGTTGTACTAGTGGATACGTCATATCGTACAGATCAAGTTGCCGCTTTTTCCATACCGCTCCCTCCAAAAATACCGGGTGTGGCAGTGTTACGTCCCACTGGCCCAGTTTTTTTAAAAGCTCTTCGGTTTTTTCGATATTCATTAAAGCGACATTCTTTTGTTCCGAAACATCCGATGGCAAATGATACAGCATGGGCAAGCGATCGGGTACCCGCACCAATTTCCAATCGCCCTGCCGGATGGCCGCACTGATGGTAAAACGCCATTTCAGCTCTTCATGAGGCGCCGTACTCTTGCTACTCAAAATATAGGGCATAAGGTTTACACCACTAAATTTTGCCTGGTTGCTTTCACCACCGGACAGCTCCACAAAGGTAGGCGCCAGGTCCAGTGTAGAAACCGGCTTGTCATAGACCACCCCTGCCGGAATAGTCCCCGGCCAATGGATGATGAACGGCACATGGATACCTCCTTCCAATAAAATCCCCTTTTGGCCGTTGTAGGGCGCATTAACAGACGCATTGGATTCCACTGGTCCGCCGTTATCGCTAATGAAAACGATGATCGTGTTTTCTTTCAAGCCATTTTCTTCGATGGCCTTCACGATCTTACCTACATTCACGTCGAGCCGGTGTACCATGGCGGCGTAAGCCCTTCGTTTTTTACCGGGAATATGCCGGTAGCGTTGCAGGTCCTCTTCCGTAGCCTGCATGGGTGTATGCGGAGCGTTGAAAGAGGCATACAGGAAGAAAGGCCGGTTTTTGTGTCTTTCAATAAAACCGACACATTCGTCCCCCTTATCATCGGTAATGTAGGTGATCGGCCCGGGGGTTTTGTAATTACATGCTATGGGTGACAGGTAGCCCTGGCCATCGGGTAACGATCTAAAATAGTCATGACCTCCGCCGGTATAGCCCCAAAACTCATCAAAACCCCTGTTCAACGGGTGGAATTGCGATCCGTAGCCCAAGTGCCATTTCCCCACCAAGCCACTGACATAGCCCAATGGCTTTAAATGATCTCCAATGGTTTTTTCAGTAACAGGAAGACCCAAATATTGAGGATCAAATCCCGGTTGATTGTCTCCTATGTTATTGTCGTGACCGAACTCGACCTGGTTTCGCCCGGTAAGCAACCCTGCCCTCGAAGGGCTACAGACAGGGGATGACACATAGCCTTCCGTAAAACGAGCTCCTTCCTGGGCCAACGCATCAATGTTAGGGGTCTTGATCTGTTGACTGCCATGGATGCTTAAGTCGGCAAACCCCAGGTCATCTGCTACGATCAGTACATAATTGGGCTTATTAGAAGGTCCCCGGGCCTGTGCGCCAAGATCGTACGTATGCAAAAATATAATGACCAGTGATAGTGCAGTTTTCACCCTACATGAAAATTGACGGAAATATGTAACCTTCCAAAGCTTTGCCCACATGACGGAACGTAATATTATTATTCTAAACTCCATTGCAAAGTGAGGATTGAAACGCTAGAAACCTACGGATAAGCGACCTTTTTACCGGTCGGTTTATGCCAGGGCAACTGTGCACCCACCTTCTTCAGAAAACTCCCGAGTATTTTTGATAATTCAGCCTTTTTAGCCGGGTTAGCTTGTGCCAGGTCCTGTTGCTCTCCAATATCGTCAGCGATATTAAACAATTCATAGCTTTCGTCCAGATGATAGTAGATCAGCTTCCAGTCCCCTAAACGTACCGCGCTGAACGCACCAATGCCGGGACCATTCGGGCCCCAATGGTTTGGATAGTGCCAGAAAAGTGGTCTTTCGGTTGTTTGCCCGGAAGTAGTATCCTTTAAAAGGGAGACAAAGCTTTGCCCGTCAATGGCCTGTACGGTTTTGTATTCTCCAACACCGGCCATTTCCAGGATAGTAGGAAAGAAATCTTCTATGATGAGATAATTGTGATTGGAGGAACCGGGCGCTGCCACCCCCGGCCATTTGACGATCATGGGCTCTCTTATGCCTCCTTCGTATATAGATCCTTTGCCGCTGGCCAGGGGTTTATTATGGGTATGTGGTCTGCCTCCCCTGCCGTGCGCACTGAGGCCCCCGTTATCGGACATGAATAAGATAACCGTATTATCTGCCAGCTGCCTTTCCTGCAGGTAATCCATAATATCTCCCAGGCTTTTGTCCATCCCTTCGATGAGTGTGGCGTATTTGGCCTCGATCGTATCTAACCCGGCATCCAGGTACTTCTGCAAATACCTGTTGTCCCCCATGATGGGTACATGTACCGCATAATGTGACATGTATAAAAAAAACGGGGCATCACTTTTCAATGCACTGTCCATTGCCGATTTTGCTTCGAGGGTCAATGCTTCGGTAAGAAAAATGTCCTTTCCATGATATTTTTCCAGGCCAGGCACAGGCCAAGGAGAATCCTTGAACTCTTCGGTATTTCCGAAATTCTCCGTACCCAAATAGCTTTTGGGCCCACCCGCGGCATGACCCGCAATATTTACATCAAACCCGATAGCTCTTGGATCTTCCGCCGGCGTATCGATCGCCCCAAAGTGCGCTTTTCCTGCATGGATGGTAAAATAGCCGGCTGCTTTGAGCAGCTTGGGCAAAGCATCGGCATGAACGGAATAGCCCAAGCCGGGCACAGGACACAGGCCGTTAACATTCCAACGGGGAAAGGTCAACTCCTTGTGGTTCGTCTCCATAGGCTGCAGGGCATCTTTGCGCAAGGTCCAGTTGGTAACACGATGGCGGGCAGCATTCATCCCGGTCATGAGACTTACCCGGGTAGGAGAGCAAACCGGGGTAGCGTAAGCCTGTGTAAATTTCATCCCTTCAGCCGCCAATCGCTCCATATTGGGGGTGCCATAACGGTCGTTGGAACGGGTTCTCTTATGCCAGAAAGGTACCGATGTATCCTGCCAGCCCATATCATCCACGAAAAACAAAATAATGTTAGGCTTGCTTTGAGAAGTGACGTTTTCCTGCTGTTCCCGGGAACAACAGAGCAGTGTAAATAGGAGCAAGAAAGTGACGATACTTTTATTCATGGGTTTATTAGCAAAAGAATCAAACTTGCTAAAAATAATGCCCTTTTCATGCGAACACAAATACTAGGTTACCCAAACATTCCTCATTCTTTGCCTGGATCAGCTAGGGCCAGGTCCTTGTCCGAATACATCTCCCGGCTTACCATCCTCCACGCCTTGCGTGAATACTTTAGATTCTACTTATTGATCTCCTGTTTCCGGGAAACAGTATTCGCATAGAGCGGATAAAGTTAATTGGTTTTCACTTCATACCGGATCAAATAGGCCTCATCCCCATTGTGGATCATGGATATGCCCCAATTAAGGCCCTCTCCTTTTACTTTCGGATCGGTGAGGTCTTGTCTGAATATGCCCGGTGCGTTCGGTCTGCCCGTAACTTTAACGTTTAAAGGATTACTTGTGAAATCAATTCCATCCGACGCATATTGGAAGGTATTGCTGAGCGATGCAAGTACGGCAATGCCCGTTCCTTCCTGCCACAGCATAACCTCATGACTTCCGTCGAGCAGGGGAGCGTCCATTTTAGTGTAAGGCCCTCCAGGGTATTTAGAGAAGGCCACCCCCATTTCAGTATGGGCTGGCCCGTTTGCTTTATGTACTCTACTCCTTCCTTTGTAGTACAACCAATACAACCCGTTTCTCTATAGCAATACCGCATCATCTACTCTAAAACTATCAAACTTCCCTGGTTCTACACTCACTTTCAGAATAGGTTCTTCGCTATGCCGAACAAAAGGACCGCCCGGGGAATCTGCTATTGCTACGCCAATAGCGGTAATATCGTTTAGAGAATTGTTTTCAAATTCGCCTTTTTCATTGCCTGGGGTAGGCTTTACTCCAGTGTAATAGAGGTAATATTTCCCTCCTGATTCAAGAATGTTGGGGGTAAAAGTGGCTTGGGAGTCGAATGTACCTTTTTGCCCTGTTCCAAGGAGCTCTCCTTGCTCTTTCCAGGAATAGCCTTCATCAGTGGAAGTAGCATACCAAATCGTTCCCCAATAGCCTGGGGACCGACCATATACTTTCGTATAATCTACGTACCAAGTATCTCCAATCTTAATGACATCACTGGGATCCCGCCGGGTACAACCCTTTTCATGGCCTATGCCTTCAACCTCATCATATTTAAATTCAATGTTGGAATATATTCCCTTTACTACGTCTATATTCTGCTACGCAAATAAATTTGAAATCAATCCGTAAATTATCGCAAGAACTATAATTGATTTTCTCATTTCTAATGTCTTTTTTACTCATTACCTTGATGCTTTAATGTTTTGTCCAACGTTATGCTTTCGCCTTTCTCCATCTTAAATGTTACCACTTTTGAGCCATACCGTATACGGGCATTATTACCCAGTTGAGAGGTAATGGTTGCTTTTAGCAGCTGGTTGTTGTCCCATTCCATATCCACTATAAAACCGCCTCGTGCCACCAAACCGGATATTTTTCCAGAAGGCAGGGCACCGGGCAATGCGGGCAGGAGGTTGATTTCGTTGGCATGGGATTGTAGCAAAACTTCTGCCAATGCTGCGGTAGCCCCCATATTTCCATCCATTTGGAAAGGAGGATGGGCATCAAAAAGGTTGGGATAGGTTTTCTTTGCCCAAAGGTCGGCCAGGTTGTCCCATACTTTGTCGCCATCCAATAAACGTGCATAAAAATTCATAATCCATCCACGACTCCACCCGGTATGCCCTCCTCCCTTTGACAGCCGGTCTTTAATTACTTTTTCGGAAGCTGTCATGTATTCAGGGGTATCGTTCCAGTTGAATTCACCGGCAGGATATAATCCGTAAAGGTGAGAAATATGACGATGACCAGGCAGGGCTTGTTTCAATTCTTCCGAGGACCACTCCAAAATCAAGCCGTCCTTACCAATCATACTGGGGGTGAGTTTTGCCAATTGTGCTTTCAGTTTGTTCCTAAATGCCTCATCGGCGTTCAACACCTCTGAAGCACTTATCACATTTTCAAAGAGATGCTTTGTGATTTGTAAGTCCATAGCCGGGCCCATAACAATGGATGCCTGTGCACCGCCTGGCACGACAAACACATTTTCAGGTGACATAGAAGGTCCCGTAACCAGTTTGCCTGTTCCCGGGTGTTTTACTAAAAACGAAGACAGGAATTCGGCTGCTTCCCTCATCACCGGGTAACCGTAATTTGCCAGGAAGGTTTTGTCTTCGGTGAAAAGGTAATGCTCCCAGATATGAGTGGCCGACCAGGCAGCGCCCATAGGCCACAAGCCATACTTGGGCAAACCAAGAGAGGTGGTAAAATGCCAGGCATCGGTAGTATGGTGGGCGGTAAAACCTTTGGCCCCATAGAGTTCTTTAGCCGTTTTTCTACCATTTTCACGTAGCTTCCCTATAAATTCTAAAAAAGGAACATGACACTCCGAAAGGTTGGTGATTTCGGCGGGCCAATACATCATTTGTATATTAATATTGATGTGATAATCGGAATTCCAGGGCGGGGCAAGACCATCGGCCCAAATACCCTGTAAATTGGCAGGTAAATTGCCTTTGCGCGAACTGCTGATCAACAGGTAACGCCCGAATTGAAAATAGAGGGCTGCCAGGGAAGGGTCATAGGCTCCATTGGCTTGTGCGGCTATACGCTCATCAGTAGCAAATTTGGCCGCTTCGGTAGCAGGCAGTTCAATGCTTACCCTATTGAACAGGCGTTGATAATCGGTGATATGGTCTTTTAAAATGCTTTGATAGTTTTTGCCACTAAGCGATTGCTCGTACGTGTCGCAAATAGTGGCAGGGTTTCCTTGAGAGTAGTCGGTACCCGCCACTATACGGATCTCTATACTATTGGCCCTGTTTACCCTGAGTTGCTGGCCTTCCACGGTAATCGTTCCCCCATCAGTCATAACGACGACCCGCGCTTCAAACTGAACGCCATTGCCATCGCTAAGATGGTGTTTAAGGATGATTTTATTACCATTAGCTGTAACGGTCTCACCTTCACCCGGACGTGAAAGCGCCAGTGTGGCCGTGATGTTTCCGGGTCGGTTTGCTGTAGCGCGCATTACAATGGCCTGGTCTTTGGCCGTTGAAAACACGGTACGTTGATGTTGTACGTTTTCAGAGGTAAAACGGGTGGTGGCCATAGCCCTGTTAAGGTCAAGGTCACGGTAGTAGTTCTTGTAATTGTCAACACCCTCAAACTTGATATGGAGGTCTCCCAATGTTTGATAAGTGTTCGTGCCACTGGGCAACCGCTCGGTCATCAGCTTTTCTTTGGCCATTGTTTCGGCTTCCAGGTATTTGCCTTGAAACAGTAAACTGCGGATCTTTTTTACATATTTATACCCTCCGGGCTTGTCTTTGTATTCGTCTCCTTTGCTCCAGATACTTTCTTCGTTAAGCTGAAGGCGTTCGGTAATCACGCCTCCAAACACCATAGCGCCCAGGCGGCCATTACCTATGGGCAATGCTTCGTCCCATATTTGTGCAGGCTGGCGGTACCAAAGGGTAAGTGAATCTTTATAGGAGGCATAAACGGAAGTAGTGATCAAAAACAAAAAAAGTAGTACAATGAAGCGCCTTTTGAATTTGATCTTTATTGGAAAATACGGCATATCGTAGCTTATTTTAAAATCTATTTTATTTAGCCTGGTCAACGGTTTCGTACAAGAATAACAGCCGAGAGCATGTTGCATCCCTGTCAAGCTACTGGAAAGTTGAAGCAGGCTACAACCTTTGAATTTGTTATTTTCACAGCTATTATTCTTATTATTTTGCCAGGTGCCTTTATTCATTCTTCATCTAATTTTCGAATAGCCTTTCGAAATCAATACCATGTTCAGAAGGTTAATCATTATAAAATTCTCGCTTTGCTCTATATTCTAATTACCTGGTTCATGTACATTATTATCAATGATTATTCTAAGCTTTTGTAATTACACCCAACTTCAAGATACAAGAACATTTTTCCCACCTTAGTAACGGTTAGGGTTCTATCTTTTCATTCTATTATGCGTCTTTTTCGTTTATTCTGCGTTAATCTTAAATCCTGATATCGGGATTTTATTTCTTTTATATTTAGGGAGGCTAAGGCTTAACCCCCCTGGCGTTTGTTTCCATTCAACAGTTTTGGAAGTACCCACAAGTTCAACCTTTTTGATCTTCTTAAATCGACCTGTTGCCAAGGATTTTATTAACGCTGTTTTGCCATCCCAACTGCTGACAAAGGCATATACAGCTCCTTCTTTTTGCGTGAAAAACACTTGTGGAAAGATTTTTTTTGAGGTAGCATCATTGTCGGTATCTTTCATGGTGTTCTTTTCAGACTTTGTGTTGCTCTCCTTTTGTGTTTGTTCAGGTTGTGGAATTTCACTTGCCTGTTTCCATGGAGAAGTCCCGTATATTCCTTCTGCGTTTTTACGCATCCATTTGCCAACAATTTTTAAATTTTCAATGGCCTTCTCAGTCATTGTACCGTCCGGTTTGGGACCATTATTCAACAAATAGTTGCCCCCTTTACTGACAATGTCCAATAGCTGCCGTACCAATACTTCAGGAGATTTATACACTGTATCGTACTCGATATACCCCCAGTTTCGGCCCATGGTTATGCACGATTCCCAGGGCTTTGAAATGCTTTTTTCCGAAATATTCTGCTCAAGCACCAGGTAATCGCCCATGCTATGACCCACGCGGCTATTGATGATGCAATCGGGATTAAAACTCAGTACGTACTCCCGTAACTCCCGGCTCTCGGGTTCACTGATCATACCCGGTGTGTCGAACCATAAAATATCAACCGGGGCATATTGGGTCATGATCTCTTTTACCTGGGGTTTGACTTTTCGTTCAAAATAGCGGGCAAAGACTTTCGCATCTTCATCCGGGTAATCCCAGGTATTGCTCCGTCCTGCTTTGACAGGCCAGTTTGTCGGTGCATCGGGGTCTTGCCAGTCACGCCCCAATGAGTAATAGAACCCTAATTTAACTCCGTATTTGCGGCAGGCACGGGCTAGCTCTTTCATGGGGTCTTTGCCATACGGTGTGCGGTCTACAATATCATAATCGCTCGATGGCGAGTTAAACATAGCAAAGCCATCGTGGTGCTTGGTGGTAATCACAAAATATTTCATACCTGCATCACGAGCCGTTTTTATCCATTGGTCTGCATTAAACTTAACCGGATTGAACTTATCGGCTATTTTGGCATATTCTTTCCACGGAATACGCTCGTGGAGCATAAAGTGTTCGTTCCCTTTGGCTTTTTTTCCTTTCCAGAAACCGGCAGTTTTAGAATACAACCCCCAGTGCATAAACATCCCGAATTTGGCATCTTTCCACCAAGCCATCTTTTCTTTCAATTTTAATTCGTCGCCGCTTAATTCCTGAGCGTTCATTTTGTACAATGGCATGAGCAGAAAAATCCACATCACCATTGTTAAAAATTTGGTTTTACTCATATTGTTATATTTTATTGAACCGGGTTAATAGCCCGTTTTTCCTTATTTATTTTTTATCAGCTGCAGGAATGGCATATGATCCCCAGTGGATAAACATCCCAAATTTATTATCGTCAAATGTTTTTCGCCGGACAATTTCATTTTCTTAAAAGAAAAAACAAGCCGGGTGAGGCCCCCTGGCCACGATCTTTTTAACTTGTTCTCCCGGATATCAATGGGTTCTTCGGACACTGTCATACCTGGAGAATTGTATGATAACCATAGCGCAAAACCTTCTCCACCCAGTTCTACCCTGCCGGGAGTGGTAGTGTCCACACAGCAAGAGGTAAGAAAATTAATGGATGTTTCCCCGCTATTCGACGTAAGTTGAAATTTATCCGAGATTTTGAACGATTTTCCTCTCTTTAACTGATACGATCTCCTCCATGACCTGACCCCGACTTCTGGAGGACAGGCAGCGGCAATTTCAGTGCTGAAATTTATCACATTCGAATTGGTAGAAAACCTGCAATCTTTTGCTTATATGCACTGCCATATTGCTGATCCTGCCCGTTTATTTTAGGCAGGTTATGATACTGCGATTGCATGGTCAAATATCGTATCGTTAGGGGCCAAACATCTTTTTGGTGTAAGTTCCCACTCCTGCATCCACAATGCACGGTTTACTATCATAATACAAAACAAAAGAGCCTGCATCGTTGTGATTATGACTTTCATTATTATATCCTCCTTTTGCCGCGAAATAAAAACCACCCGTAATGCCCAAAATGATTATCGTTAGTAATATAAAATGTTCTTTTTCATTATTTGTATTTTTATACGTATCTGATTAAACGTTTTTGTTAGTACAAATTTAAATCACCTCATTCTTTATTTATCTTGATCATACAGGAGCAGGAACCATTGCCTCTAAGGACATTTTTCCCGCCCGCACAACAGGCCGGTTGGTCAACTGGTTCGAACCAACAACCGGCTACTTATTGAAGTCGACCGTAATAACCGTGCAGTTAAAGTCGGGACGAAATTCGGGTAATATTATCTCCAGTCCATCCTTTAAATTGGTACCCTTTAAAACCTCACCTGTTTCAAGCACCTGAATTTTAGTGGGTATTTTTAAGAGTTTTTCCACCTTTATTTTGCCCGATTTATCCCAGTCAAAAACGAAAAGATAGAGTTTGGTGCCCTTTTTCATCTCTTTTGCTGTGATGTATCCCCATTCCTGTTCGGCCACGGGGTTAGGCTTTGCTCCATAAATAGCCTCGCCGTTGATATCCATCCATGCGCCAATTTCCTTCAACCTCTTGATACTTGGCTTCGGAAAAGTGCCATCGGCCATTGGACCAATATTCAATTGATAATTTCCATTTCGCGAAGCGTTGGCTACCAAGTTTCGTAACAATTCCCCGGTAGGTTTCCATCCATAATCAAGCAGGTGGTATCCCCAGGAACGATTCATGGTACCTGATGTTTCCCATGGCTTCTCGATGTAGCCATCAGGAAAAGAATTATCCATCATCGAAAGATAGTCTACTTTGTTGTCGATTCCCTCATATTCAAAAGCAATGCGGCTATTGATCAGGCATTTGTCGCTTAACTTTCGCACATGGGCGATAAGCTCATCCACTTTTTCATCGGTGATTTGTTCTGATTTTCCCCATGTATCAAACCAAAAAAAATGTGGGTCATAATTTTCAATTAATTCGTGTACTTGTGGCAAACAGATTTTGTTCCAATAATCATTGAACTGAGCCTTGGTTGGCTGTGGCATTTTAGGTTCTGTACCCAATTCATTGGACGGCCAGGGAGGCATTGCTCCCCCTTTATGCCCCCAGTCCTGCCAATGCGAGTAATAAAACCCAAGTTTGACACCATATTTTTGCAGGCCGATGCCAGCTCACCTAAGATATCTCTTTTAAAAGGTGTGGCGTCTACTACATTATATTTGGAAACTTTAGTTGGCCAAAGGGCAAATCCATCGTGGTGTTTCGCTGTGATTAAAAAGTACTTCATACCGGCTTCTTTGGCCATGCGTATCCACTCATCGGCATTAAAACTTTTGGGATTGAACTGCTTTGCAAACTTTTTATATTCTTTTTCAGGAATACCGTTGGGCCAATTTCCCTGCATGTGGATCCATTCGGCATACCAATTGCGTCCCATAATTTCACCGTTATAAACACCGGAGGGCACAGAATATATACCAAAATGGATAAACATGCCAAAACGTGCCTCATTCCACCAGTCCATTCTGTCCTGGCCGGATAATGATTGTGCTTCCACGCAGGCTATTTGAACTGGAATAAATAAAATACAAAATATGTAAAAAGTTCTCATTAGCGTAATCAATTCGGATATGTTACTATTTACAGGTGTTGAGAGAGGGGTATTACGACAGTTCGGACCCCCTCATATCATAACCAGTAGAATTTATAATGTTCAAATTTCAATTTCACCTTTTGAGATAAGCCCTGCTACCTACTCAGAAAGGTATCTCTATTCTCCTTTAACCAGGATCTCTCGACTCGTGTTAATCCCACTACTTTTCTAGTTGCATAATGTACATTCCTTGCTGCAAATTGGGTATACTAAGCTGAATACCCATCCATACCACAACTTTTATCAAATCAAATTGACGGTTGAATTTTCCTGACCTGAAAGATTGGTCAATATAGACAAGTTATATATCTTTTGTACAGTCAATTGTATCTTTTTTTCAAAATACAATATTACCTTGGGTACCCGATTGTGTCGCTAAACTTTTTCACTTGGTATCAAGGGTCATTGGTTCTAGCCAATAATTGCCCAAGTTCTTTCAACATTTTCCCCGCTACTTCCGGTCGATCAGTCAGTTTTAATTTTACCAATTGATACGGATCATTCACATTATCGTATAAAACTACCTCCCGGCTTACCATCCTCCACGCCGTGCGTGAATACTTTAGATCCTACTTATTGATCCCCTGTTCCCGGGAAACAGTATTCGCATAGAGCGGATAAAGTTAATTGGTTTTCACTTCATACCGGATCAAATAGGCTTCATCCCCATTGTGGATCATGGATATGCCCCAATGGATGTCTTCTCCTGTAATGATATGGTTAGTAAGGTCTTTTCTGAAGAGACCGGGGGCCTTGGGAAGATCCCGCATAGGCACGCCCAGCCTCTCACCTAGAAAATCGATGCCATCGGGTGCATATTCCAAGGTATTGTCCAGGGAGGCAATGGCCCCTACACCGGTATCCTGCGGCCAGATCATTACTTCATGGCTACCCGGCAGTAAAGGTCGATCATATTTTGTAAAGGGGCCTTCCGGATCTTTTGAAAAAGCTACCCCCATCTGTGTATGACCGGGACCTCCTTTTCCGTGGCTTCTGCTTCTTCCTTTGTAATAAAGCCAGTATAAGCCGTTCCTGTAAAGCAGGGAAGCATCATCCACCCGGTAACTGTCAAATTTTTCCGATTCCACGCTTACTTTGAGAATGGGCTCCCCTGTTACCCTCTCAAAGGGGCCACCTGGCGAATCCGAGACGGCTAACCCGATGGCTGTGATATCAGTGGTTGAATTGTTTTCAAATTCATCTTTTTCATTGCCCGGGGTAGGTTTTACTCCTGTGTAATAAAGGTAGTATTTATCACGGGCGTAAAGAACATTTGGGGTAAAAGTGGCTTGTGAGTCGAAAGCCCCCTTTTTACCCAACCCCAAAATTTCGCCTTGTTCTTTCCAGTTGTAACCTGCATCCGTAGAAGTGGCATACCATATCGTACCCCAATAGCCCGGGGAACGGCCGTATACTTTAGTATAATACACATAATACGTATCTCCTACCTTAATAACATCGCTGGGGTCACGACGGGTCACGCCTTTTTCGTGGCCGATGCCCAGCACTTTGTCGTACTTAAATTCAATTTTTGAAAAGTGTTTTTTTACAGGCCTGGGAAGTTTTTGAGCATGGAAACTATGGTAAGTCATTAAACAGGCCAGGAATAACAGGTATATTTTTAATTTCATGATTTAGAATTTTGAATACAAACTACAAGACCTTCCAGGCTCATAAACCTGGAAGGTCTTTTGACCTGGCTAAGTGGCCGGTCATTTTTTTAAGTCTACCAATTCGGATTTTGCCTTAAGTTAGGATTTATTACTAATTCCTCTGCTGGCAGTGGCTCTAAATAATCCCTGGCAGGATTAAAGGACCTCTGGCTTGCGGGCTCAACGATGATATTTCCATCTATATCCATTGCCGGAGGGTCCGGATAGCGTAAACTCCCATCGGGAAGTGTCGCGGTCTCAAATTCAGTCCCAGCAAATTGCACTCCCATCAACGCCATGGGCATTTCTACCTCGGCAATTCTCCACCGCCGAAGGTCATCACGCCTGAATCCCTCATGTACAAACTCGATTGTCCGTTCTCTCCTGATCTCCGTAATCATATCAAGGCCATTGCTGCTCACATGAGCATTAGTCAATGACGGCATGCCGGCCCGGGCCCTTGTGATATTAATTGATCTATCCAGTTCGACATCCGTGATCATACCATTTCTTTCATATATTGCTTCCGCATAGATCAGCAAAATTTCAGCATATCGCAGCATATGGTAAAAGTATACAGCTATCTGCCCAGTGGCATCAGCATAAAACTCAGTTATATATTTGTAATTATCATATAAGCTTTCATCCCAAACTATTTGTGGAAAATCCTGGCCTGTTCCATCCTGGTCCAATCGGTCAATGGTAAACGAACCGGGAATAATTATTGTCATGCCCATTCTTGGATCACGATCTTGGAATTCACTGGTCATCAAGGCTCTTCCCCCGAATAAGGGTGACTGGTCAATAGGTAGCCCGTCTGTACAGAGGTACATATCTGCCATTTTACGAGTGATGGTATATCGTGAATCACCAGCTACTTGTTCAATTGAACGTAATTCATCGTACCTCCTGGCAACAATTTGTTCCCTTGAGTCATTTCCCACCTCCATAAATAAAAACCGGTACGATTGATCCCTATTCGGTCCGTAATTAAACAACTCATACTCACCACTATTGATTACTGCCAACGAAGCACTGATAGCCTCATCCAGTCTTTCATTAGCATCACCCGGTGAACCATGGTATTTAATCCACGTACCTTCAAATAAGGCTATCCTGGCCCGTAAGGCATCGGCTGCTCCCCTGGTAATACGTCCTAGTTCTGCGCCCGGAAGCTCACTTTGTAAAGGTAGCAAAGGAGCGATCTCTTTCAGTTCTTGGATAAGAAAATCCACAATGATCGCCCTGGAGGTCCTTGCATTAAAAAGGGCGCCTGAAGTAGGGTCTAGCGTAACAGTGTAAAAGAGGACATCTCCGTAAGCTGCTATTAACCGTGAATAAAACAACGCCCTGAACCAGCGGGCTTCTGCTACAAAACGGTCATCCTCAAAACCGTTGGCTATCGCACGGTCAATGAGGAAGTTACACCTCCTAATGTCCCTGTAGGAATTATTATAGAAATTGCTGGTAGCAGGGGCTACACGGGAACCATTACTAGTAGAATTAGGACCATCTGCAAAGGCAATATCCGAGTCCCAATCGTTTTGATGTACGCCAATACTCGGATATAGGAGATTCACCCCAATTTCAAAATCTTCAGACCTGTTCCATAGGCTTCCATCTGACAATTGGTTTTCAGGAACGAGATCAAGTTCCTGGCAACCAAATACTATCAAAACTGCAAGGAATATAAATATGAACTTTTTCATCTCTTTCTTTTTAATTAGTTAAAAGGTAACCTGGGCTCCTATAGAATATGTCCTTACAAATGGATAAGCCGATGACGAGGTCCCTGCTTCGGGGTCAAAGTTTAGTTCCCGAGCTAATTCAGATTGCAATTCGAATAAATTCTCCCCACTCAAAAACACCCGCAATTGGTTGATATGTAGCTTTGATAACAACCCGGGAGGAAGGTTATAACCTACCTGCAGGTTTTTTAGTCTAACATAGGCTGCATTTACCTCGTTGTTGACCGAAGGACGGTAATTGTAATTGTTTACCTGGGCATTTACACTTAACTCTGGGAATTGCGCTCCTGTATTTTCCGGCGTCCAGGTTTGTCCATAGAAGAAACTGGCCCCCTGGAAAAACCACTGATCTGCAAGAATAGGCGCTGAGAACTGTCCCTCCCTGAACAATGTTCGCCTCCCTACTCCCTGGAAAAGCATCCTGAAATCAAAACCTTTGTAATCTCCTCCCAGGTCCAGGCTAAAACTATATTGTGGCCTGATATTGCCCAGCTCTACCAAGTCCCCGGTATCCCCGTTCGCCGGGTTACCCAAAGCACTTAATTCGCCATTACCGTCTACATCCGTGTAACGTACGTCACCAATCCCTATAGCACCTGGCAAGCCGGCCGTAACTGCCGAAGTATACGCATCCAATTCTTCCTGGTTTTGAATGATCCCATCAAATTGCCAGCCGAAATAGGTCCCTACGGAATAGCCCACCAGGCGATTGTTAATGCCTTGCTGCCGTACACCTCCAGATCCTTGTAAGGATACCAGTTCGTTCCTGTCATTGAACAAAGTCCCCGTTACGTAATAATTGAAATCACCAATTTTGTCTTTCCACCCGACCAAAATTTCCCATCCTTTGGTTTCCATCTCGCCCTGGTTCAATGCCGGTGCCCCGATACCTAGCACCACGGGTACTTCCACCTCTACTAAAAGATCGCTATTGCGTCTAATGAAATAATCAAAAGATAAATTCAGGCGGGTGTCCAATACGCCAATATCAACGCCAAAATTAGTAGTAGCAATGGTTTCCCATGACCTATCCAGGCTAACTGCCCCTGCTTCCTGGTAGACCTGGTTTTCCGTCTGCTGACCGAACATGCCACCAGGGGAGCCAAAGATGACAGGGTTACCGGTATTGACCAGTGCCAGGTAATCGTAAAAGCCAATTCCCTGCTGGTTCCCCGTTTCGCCATAGGATGCCCTGAATTTCAGGTTATCAAAAATTCCCAGTTCCCTGATAAAATTCTCTTCCGAAACCCTCCATGCCAGCAAGTACCCCGAAAAGAATCCCCACCGGTTATCCGGGGTAAACCTCGAGGAACCGTCGTAGCGAAAATTAGCCTCGGCGATGTATTTGTCCTTAAAGGCGTAATTAATCCTGCCAAACCACGAACGTAAAGTCCAGTCAAACCCATCTGAACCCACCCTGGCTTCATCGATATCACCAAGTGCCAGGGCAAAAAGGTCGTTGGTAGGAAAATCCCTGGATTCTGCTCTTATAAGGTTATCCCGGCGTTGTTCATGTGAGAATCCCCCGGTGAAGGTTACATTGTGTATATCGGCAAATGTTTTGTTATAGGTCAAATAACCTTGGAAATTGGCATAGTTTTCAGTTTCATTGCTTTCAACCAGCCGGTTGGGATTTGTGTTGTTTTGCACTCTTACCCCGGGTGTATCGTCGATGGTCCATTCATTGATCAGTCGAATGGTGGGCACTTCGTTCCTAGTTTGAATGGTATGACGATTCACCCCAACGTTAACCGTTGCCGTTAGCCCGTCGGTGACGTCATAATCTATTTTGGCATTGGAGATCAAGCGGGTGGTAATCCTTTCCGCTTCTCCTCCCTGTGCCAATAGATCCAAAGGATTGACAAATCCCCGGAAGGTATAAAACTCGCCATCTGGCCGCCTGATCGGGGCCATGGTCCAATTAAGCGGAACCCTGCCGAGTGCGGTATTAAGCTCTGTACTACTTGAGCGGTCCCCGACCTCCAACACATTTTGAGTCGTGATCTTCAGCTTATCCCCCAGGTCAAAAGTATTATTGAGCCGTACATTGTATCTTTCAAAACCATCAAAACGGGTATTGATGACACCGTCTTCATTTAAATAGCCTAATGATAAACGGTAAGTGGAGTTTTCACCTCCTCCTGCAATACTAAGGTTATGATTTTGACGAATACCGGTTTCGAAAAACTCATCGATGAACTGGTTGTCTTCCTGGTTAAAAACCAACCAACTGTCTTCCCTTGCTGCACCGCCCAGGCTGGTCTGGTTAAAGTTAAGTACCTGGTCTGTACCTAAAGCATCGAAAAAAATATCACCGTACAACGGCGCATCCCCATCGTTTACAAAACCGGCATTCACCACTTCCATGTATTCGCGGGTAGTAAATTTCTCAGCGGTGTAGGTAGGCCTGTTGAGACCATAATTGAAATTATAGCTCACTACTGGCGCAGCATTTCTCGTTCCCTTTTTGGTAGTGATCAAGATCACCCCGTTGGCGGCCTGGTTTCCATATATGGCGGCGGCCCCATCTTTCACCACCGAAATACTTTCTATGTCATCTGGATTTAACGTGGCAAAACTCGACTGTATACCGTCTACCAATACCAAGGGTGAATTACCACCGTTAATGGAGCTTAGTCCCCTGAGTTGCAAATTCAGACCTTCATTACCAGGCTGGCTGGAAGACTGTGTAACTATAAGACCAGGCACTGTACCTTGTAAGGCGCTACGAGCATCGGTAACAGGCCGGGCTTCAAAGGCTGATGCGTCTATGGTAGCCACAGAGCCTGCCAGTGTAGCCTTATTCTGCACCCCATACCCTACCACTACTATTTCTGAAAGTGCGGTAATATCGGGAACAAGGGAAATATCCACTACAGAACGGCCTGAAATTTCTACTTCTTCGGATACATAACCCAAGTAAGAAAATATAAGTGTAGTAGCATTACCAGGAACATTCAAAGCATAGTTCCCTTCCATATCTGTAACCGTACCCTGTGTGGTCCCCTTCACCAGTACACTTACACCCGGCAACCCCTCTCCATTTTCATCAATAACCCTTCCCGTGACTGGACGGTCCTGCAAGAGCAATTCTGAAACTGAAACTGCGACAGCCCCGTCTCCTTTTACATGAATGATCTCATTCACCCGCCTGAACTGCAAGTTGGTTTCCCTGGCGATCTCTCTTAGCAAATTAGCCATGGTAATGTTGCGGCGTGAAATGCTAAACGACTGTTTATCCCTGATCTCACTTTTCTGGTAGGCAAACTGGAAATCCGTGAGCTTTTCGATCCTGGTAAAAACGTTCTTTAATTTTGATTGCTGAAATTCGACAGTCACGGTGATGTTTTCCAGGCTTTTTTGCCCTTTTGACGGTTCCGCCAAAAGAAAGGTATAGAAAACTACCTGTAGCAAAAACACAATTAGACCGTATCTTGACATAACCAGTAATTTTCTGAGTAAATTTGACTTCATACTGAAAACTTTGGTAAAACATTTATTTTATCATTTTTCGGTTTGTTACGCGGTGTTGCCCAGTCATTCCCCAATGCATTTGTGCGACACCGCTTTTTCTTGTTCTTTATCTCATAGGCATTATTCTTTAATCGTTACCACTTTATTATCGATCGTAAATTCAAAATCATAAACAAAAGACAGTCCCTGTAGCACCGTTTCGAGTGATTTATTCTCATAGGTGACCGTGTAATCTTTTTCACTGGTTATCTCTTTGTGCATGACAAACGTCACGCCATACCATTGCGTCAGCTTTTCGATGATCTCTTCGAAATCAGCATCTTCAAAATGAATGATGTTATCTTTCCATGCTATTTCTTTTAAATAGTCATAGGCGCGTTTATCCAATTGCCCGGAAGCCTTATTAAAAACCGCCATTTCCTCTCGTGTTATGGCCAAGGAACTTTTCCCTTCGGTCCCCTCACGATTCTCCACAAACACTTTCCCGGATAGTACGGCCACTTTCACCTCTCCTGATGAAGGATAGGCGCTGATATTAAAGCTGGTCCCCAGCACGGTGGTAGTAAATCTCCCGGTGTTAATGATAAATGGCCTGGACGGTTCTTCCGCTACATCAAAAAAAGCCTCTCCTACCAGGGACACTTGCCGGATATCGCTGGGAAACTCCTCGGGGAAAACGATCGTGCTGGACGAATTTAATTTTATCCTAGTCCCATCCGGCAAAGAAATGTTGGAGGTCCTGCCTGCAGGATTGGAGCGTTCGATCATCCGGGTCTTATGGCTGGCTTGTTTTTCTTTGGCCGTATGAAACTCGGTCACTGCATAAAGGCCAATACCCGTCATAGCGATCGCCAGGAAGATCGCGGCCCATCCGGCAAAAGTCAACGGCCTTTTTTTCAAAGGCTTATGAATGTACCTGGTCTTCTCCGAAGCAGCTATTTCATGGTCAATCCTGCTCCAAAGGGCAAGGATCCTTTTATCGTTTGGCTCCTTCTCATCTATATGAATAGCTTGCAGGATCTCTTTTGCCTTTTCAACCTCTTGCTTTTTGCCGGGATTTTCTTCAAGCCATTTTTCCCAGAACAGTTTGCTTTCAACATCACCTTGCTTCACCCATTTCCAAAAGCTTAGGTCCTGGCAGAAATCTTCCGTTGTATAGTTTTTCTGCTTCATTCCTGCACTACAATTGAATACATCAATACCTTACAATCCAGTTCTTACTAAAGGAAAGGGAGGGATTATTCTTTTGTACCCCTTACTACGAAGTTTTTTTTCAAAAAAAAGTAAACAAGGTAATGAACAGGGAGAGTGGTGAGGAAGTCAATTGTTCTTTCAAGGTCTTCAATGCCTTGTACATGAGGTTACGGGCAGACTGGTATGAAATATCCATGACGGCTGCGACCTGGTCATAGTCAAGCTCGCAGTAATAGCGTAAGTAAACCACTTCGCGTTTTTTCTTTGAAAGTTTGGATAAATGCCGGGTCACTTTGCTGATCAATTCCTTTTCCGTCTCCTTTTTGATGATCTCTTCCTCCTGGCTCGCCTCCAAACAAAAGCTATAATTGGCGATTTCAAAGTTGTTTTTAATGATAATATGATTGCCTGACAGCTCTTTTATTAGTTTCCTTCTAAAGGTGACCAACAAGTATGGTTTTATACAATCCGTTTGGCCGAGGGTGTCTCTCTTTTCCCATAAGGCGAGGAACACTTCTTGGATACAGTCTTCAACCTGTTTATGATTAGAGGTGAATTTATAGCCATATTTGTACAGCATGCCCGAATACTGTTCGAAAATATGATGTAAAGCATCTTTATGGCCATTTCTAAGCCTGTTCCAAATCTCGCGATCAGAAAGACCATTATGTGAAAAATAGATACTTTCTCTTGATCTTGTCAAAGTAAAATGTTCTTGTTTTAGATTGGTTTATTTTCAAGAGGGATTTATGATGATAAGGAATAATTTTGAGCAAAACAATTAAAACCATTTTTGGTAAGGATTTTCACCAACGGGTGCTCCTTTTTACTCCCGGCCAAAGGAGCACTGTCAAGTTTCCTTTCGCGCCCAAGTATGCTAGTGTAGAGATAGGCATAAGCTGGATTTTTAACTTATTGTAAATCAAATATTTATAATTAACAAACCCTGGCGGCTGTTATTGTAGGTTGTACGTTTTGGACAATGTAGTCGAACCCGTAACAGCTAAAAGTCAATTAGGCTTTCTTAAACCTGGATGACCTAACGCAACAGGATGGCCATTAGCCCTAAATGACAATTTGTCCCTTAGGTACGGTTAATTTTGTAGCATTAGGGTTTCATAAGCGACAAAATAACGTGAGTTTCGAGTTAGATCTCCAGGGAATCAATTGGTTAACCGCTGAGAAAACGGAGGGAACCGCTGAGGGCCGCGGAGATTATCCTGCATCTTCTATGTATTCACTGTGCCCTCTGCAGTTAAAAGCTGGTCTTCAATGCTTTACAGTGGAACAAGTTGTTTTGGGATGTCTTATTCATCCAAACAAAGCTCATGTTAAAATAGACAAAATGGGGCATCATTGAAGACTCAAGTGGCGTATGGAAGGGAGACATCCAGGAACAGCGCGGCACATTTGAGGCCTGTGGGCAAGCGGCCTATAGGGGATGGGTAGTGTGTTTTGCGCGGAAAATGGGCTTGGTTGCTGGCGCCATTTTCTTTTGTTTCGTTGTGCGTCCTGAAAGTGTAGAAAGAAAGTATTCTACACGTGCTGTTTAACAGATGTCGGAAGGGGCTAAAGGCCCCTGGACCGACGGCCGGGATTGAATCAGGCAAACCGGTCAAATCCTGACCCTAGTCGTAGGTTAAGCGTAGCGGTCCTACGGCTTAATTAATGAAGAGAGCGTCCGCTCGTAAATGACCTTGGATCGTACACTTAAAAGCAGGGAGGCTGCTACATTAATTCCAAATC
>JANQLQ010000275.1 GCA_028280565.1 Fulvivirga sp. | reverse complement strand
TACAGTCAAAAAAAGGGTTCACGTCCAACGACACAGCAGATTCCTGCTCTCGCGCATCGCTCACCCGGCAAGGCCGGCAGGAATGACGATAAAGAAGGTTTTTTCGTTTTTGATGAGGATATCCAATGGGCTTCCTTATCGTTAAATCCCTGTCTATCCAATAATTGAATGTGGAAAAGTAACACTGGGAGTGAGCTTAATTCAGCCTGAGTAATGTATGCAGCTTATGCTCGCTAAGAACTTCTTTGATGACCTGCCCGGGGTGTTGCTCGTAAGGATGATCTTGAAAAAGCCGAGTTTGAATATCTTCACGCGCAGACTCGAGGGCTTCCTCTTTTTCCAAGAGCCTATCGTAGATACTTTGCTTGAAATCTTTATTGAACACCAGGTTGCCAGGGTTTACGTATCCCAATTTGATGAAACCTTTGGTTTTCTTTTCGCAGGTGCAAGGATTGTTTTTGTTGACCAGGCTGCACTGGCCATCCATGAAATTGAAAAGATCCTTCCTGGCCCGGGATAGTTTTTTTCGGTAAGTACCTGGGCTTACGTCGAAGATTTCGCTCCCCATATTATGATCAATCTTGAAAATATCTCCAAGGATGTAGAACAGTCGCTGTTCTCTATCCAAGCACATTAGCATGCCGGACATACAACTCAATTTTGCCTCTACCACTACCTCTTTGAGTACCGCTTTTTCTTCCGGGTTGAGCTCTTCATTTTTAATGCTAGCTAAGTGACTACTATACCCTTCAAGTCCTTTGTTGATCTCCAATTCAACACTTCGTTTCTTCATATCGAGGATATGATTTACCGCTACCCGGTACATCCAAGTCTTAAAAGCGCTCTTGAACCGGAAGGTTTTGAGTTGCGTCACAATTTTTATCCAGATCTCTTGGTTCACATCTTCTGCATCTCTATGACTGTACAGCATTTTCAAGCAGATGTTGAAAGTATCTGCATAGTGTCGATCCACCAGGCTATTAAGTGCGCTTTTGTCACCTTCCAGTGCTTTTTGCACAAGGCCCGCATCTATTTGTTTGTCGTCTAATCTGTTCATTACGGCTGTTATTTACAGTGTTTCAAAATCATTAGACGACGGAGGGTTAATGGTGTGACTATTGAAGTATGACTTGACCGCAAATCACAACAGTAAGACCTTGCATATTTTGAGTTTCTTAACTGGTTTCTCCATACTGTTTTCAAGTCTACTTTTTTAAACAAACCACATCAATTTAATACAACATGACCCCTGGGGATTTGGAAATGGACGATATCTTCAATTTCATTAAATTCACAACCAATCCACTGCTCGACTACATTTTTTTATCGCTCGCCTCGAGGTAAGTTTTTTGTGTATTTCAGTGTTTCCAAGGAAGAAATGCTTTTTATACAGGTCTCTTCAAAATTCTATCTCTCCCGGGAAAAGTGATCAAAAACCAGCACACCCCTAAGCTGATGCTCACCGCGTCGATCCAATCCGGGACGAATTTGTTTGAAAAAAAAGGAAACACTATCTCTGAAACGATTACCAAGAATAGAGTGGCCAGTAATATATCCGTTTTAGTCAATGCAGGCTGGTCAAATAGCCATTTTCTCTCTAGCTGTAGTCCATAGATGCCTAGCGCTCCTAGACAGAAGGGATCAAGATAGTTATCCAAAAGAGGCATGGGGAAATTAAGTGCTTTCTGTAGTACTTGATGAATAAAAAATACTGAAATAGGGATCAGCCCACTATAGTGCCAGTGTTGTTTCATAACATCACAATAAAAGCTACCAACAAGGCAAACAGCAAAAAAGGGCTAAAAGCAACGAGGAATATGATCCCACCAATACGTATAAACACCCTTTTGATCTTGGTGCCAAATGTATCCCCTGCCTGGAAGGTAGAGAGCTCGTTCCACCACTTAAAAGCATCTTGGGTTTGGCTTTTCATCCCGGGTCTTGAATCGCTTTTATTGGAGTCTTGCATTAATGATATAACTGGGCAGTTTTTATTTAGTTCTATAAAGCCCGGGAATCATGCCCGGGCTGTCTAATCAAGTAAAACCCTACCACCCGTGCATTACCATCTATTGATGATGGTTTTGAACTGTTCTTTTGCCTTTGTCTTTGCATGCTCCGTAGCTTCCTTCCCGAAGAAAGTAGGGTCCAGATAAACAAACTGCATGTCTGTGATCCCTACAAACCCTAAAATGGTCTTCAAATAATCGGTCACGTGATCATTGCCTTTCGTTTCCTCTTCTCCATAGGAAAGTCCCCTACTATTGATCACGATCACTTTTTTATCTTTTAGTTGCCCTTCAAAACCTGTCTCGGTGTACATGAAGGTCCTTCCTGACCGCACTACCAGGTCAATAAAGGTTTTAAGACTAGAAGGGATGCCAAAGTTGTACGTTGGCGTTCCGATTATGATCACATTTGCATCCATCACCCGGTCTACCAAAGCATCAGAGGTTTCCAATTCTTTAGCTTGCTCCTCGGTATGCTGACCGTACGGTACGTACATCGCTTCCGCGTACAGCTGAGTAACATGATCGAGTCTTTCAGTGGCTAGGTCTAACCTATCTATGGTAATGTCTTTTTTTTCTTTCAAGTGATCAACGAAGGTTTGAGACATTTCTCTTGAAACTGACCCTGCTGATCGCAGGCTTGCATCTATGTGTAGTACTTTCATAATAGTTAAAAGGTTCGAAATCCGTTCAAATGCATTAGACGACGGCTGCAAAGAGGTGTGACAATGGCTTTGATAGCGTCACGCGGAGATGAGATTCTCGTCCAATATTTTATAAAGGTCGAGAGACCCCGGATATGCCGGGATTGATGTAGCCAGGTTTGATGAATTGGTAAAATTGTGGAGCAATGGGACGTTTTGCAGGTAATTTCCTGCCAGGCGAAAAATGAGATGTTTTAAAGAAAAAAACTAAGTGAAAGGAGGGTGTGGTGCATCTTTTTAGATAAAATAAAATGGGTATCCAAGTAGTTTGAAGAATGGCTGCCAAGTTTTTTGCTTGCGACTGGAATTTTTTAGTATTTTTAATAGATACAGTTGACAAAACCATTTGTGGAAAAAAGAGTCTTTACCGCCTAGTCTTCATGCAAATCCTAACGGATGAAATAAAGAGGCTTGCCCGTGCTAGTGATCATGAGATCCAAGAGATCTTCGAAACATTATCCTTGAAAAAACTCGGTAAAAGCCAATTCCTGCAAAAGGAAGGTCAAGTGTGCCGGAACTATTATTTTGTAGACAAGGGAGCCTTACGCATTTATCATGAAAAAGGAAGGAAAGATTTTACCGTATGGATTGCGACGGAGGGCCAAATTTTTACAGACCTGGACAGCTATTTGTATGAAAAACCTTCTGTAATTTATATTCAAGCCATCGAGGAAAGCCGTGTTTTCACCATTTCCAAGCTAGTGAGCGATAAGTTAGCGAGAAAGCTACCTGCCTATAATACCCTCTTGAGAAGGGCGGTTGAGGAAGCATTTGCCAGCATGTCTAGAAACGTAATTTCCTTCCAAAGTGAAGAAGCTACAGAGCGGTACGAGCGATTGGAAGAAGAAAAAAATTGGCTGCTGCGTTTCCCACTCAAATACATATCGAGTTTTTTGGGCATCACGCCGAGCTCATTGAGCCGGCTCAGGGCCCGGAGGTAGTCATTGTTATTGTCCTAGGACAATTTTTTGCAACGATGACCTTAGTAAATTTGAATTTACAGCCAGTGATTGTAAATAGAACTATCACAAGAGTTTGCCTGGCCAGGTGAGAAAACAGCTAAATGCATTTTCTATCGTTGTGATCACCCTGCAATGGCATTATAAAACTTGTCAAACCTTAATGATCTATTATTGAAATTTTCATTTGAACAACCTATCAGGCAACTGGAAAAGCGGAAAGGAGGGTACTTCTACCTGCAGGTAGATGCCGGGATCATCCACCAATTTGAAAAGAAACGGCACACCCGGCTAGTTTGCACCCTAGACGGGCGAGTTTCTTACTCTTGCGGGCTCAATCACCTCGGGGACGGTAACTACTTCATCATTGTAGCTTCCAAATACTTGAAACAGCTGGGGAAAGGCCTGGGTCAGGAGGTAACCTTCGAGATTAAGGAAGACCCTAATCCTTTAGGCGTTAAGATGCCCGAAGTATTGGAGGTGTTATTGGCGCAAGATGAAGAGGCTAACCAAATCTTCCAAGGACTGACAGACGGGAAAAAGAGGAGCCTGGTCTATACAGTTCTCAAGGTCAAGGATATCGATGAGCAGGTTCAAGCGGCGCTAAAATTTCTAGGAGAAGTTAAGAGGTAGTCATAGCTTTTATCGTTCCCGGCCGGTCCTAGGTAACGTTCCGTTCACTAATGGCGGGGTTGATCGTAAAGGCATAACGATTTACTGTACTTTCAAATCAAAAATTTGATCAAATACGAAAAATTAAGAAACATTATCTTTAAAAAAACCTTGATAAGTGAAGGTTAACCATGAATAACTCGACCTGGTCATTCGCTTAAAAAGGCAAAATGAAATGATAAAAACTATTGTCCTATCTTAACAAAAATTGATATCTAGCTTGATCATCTATCGAGAAATAGCAGGACTTCTCCATGATACCGGCGTACATGAGCCTGTTAAAAACGAGAACTTTTTTATCTACAGGATAGAAGACTATTTTGGGCATGAGCCCGTTTCAATGGGGCCGTACAAGCACAGCTTTTTCGAGGTAGCCTACGGTTCTGGGCACGATGTGGACTGTAGGATCGGGGCCTCGGCATTTAAACCGATCAAGGATTCATTATCCTTTGCCACTCCCTTCCAGGTGTCTTCCTGGAAGGTGAACTCCTTTAGTGAGGATGCTTTGGGGTACATGATCTTTTTCAAACCCCAGTTCTTGAATAGTTCTTTTGATAACATTGACCTATACCAGAAATATCCCTTTTTTAATTTGCAGACTTCGCCTGTCATGTGGCTAGGATCTGGGCAGGATCAAACAGTCATAGAATTAATGGCTCAAATTCTTCAAGAACATCAAAATTATAAACAGGGAGAAGACCCTGGTATTCTCGCGGCTTACTTGGCCTTATTACTTGAGAAGATCAAACGATTCTACGCGAAGGGCGCTGCTGTCCGTGGGTTTTACAATCGCGCAGAAGAGATCACATTCCTGTTCGAGAGCCTGCTCAAAGAAAAAAGTACCTACAAAATGAGGGTTGCAGACTATGCATCGGAGCTTCATATAAGCCCGGTATACTTGTCAGAGGCCGTGAAAAAAACGACTGGTAAGGCACCTATGCACTTGGTACAAGAATATCTTACCTTGCAAGCCAAGGGTCTTTTACAGCAGGGCAGCAAAACAATTTCGGAGGTTTCACATGAGCTAGGCTTTGGCGAAGCTTCGAACTTTACCAAATATTTCAAAAAGCATACCGGGATTACGCCAAAAGAGTATAGGAAGCGCGGGGCAGGTCAGGTTTTGGACACTACCTGGGCCTAAAGCGGTCCTGTCTGACCGAAGTCACAAGAACACATTTACCTTCAACGCGGGGGATACACTTCCCTAAATCCTTACCATTTTCTCCAAAAAAGAGATAACGCCCCCTCGTAATTGGCCTCCTAGCTTTGCCTTGTGATCAATATAACAGTTAGGAACCCAACCAGTATGTACAAAAAACACAATGCATGGATCCTCTTGGTGGCGCTTATTGCCTTTAGCCCAAAAAGCTATGCTCAATTTGTCCTTGAGCCTTTCATCAGTGAGGATAATCTTATCATAGAGTCATGGCTTTTCAAAGAAATAGATGAGCAAAAGAAATTCAACCTATTCAGTCTCAATGAATCGGATTATGACTTCGATACAGAAAACTCAACGTTTCTCTCTTACAGTGTTTTCGGGTATGATTGGATCAAGGGCTTTGGACCTGTTTTGGGATACCGATTCCTAGAGTCTTATGCCGCAGCATTAGGAGGGATTCAATATGCTTTTTACAAAGAAGGGTTTTTTATAACGGTCAATCTTACTTCTGAATTTAAGAGTGATCCCAACATAGAATTGTTTTCTATTGTCCAGTACCGTAAGAAGATCACTTCTTCTTTTACAGCATTCACACAATTGCAGCTTTCCACGAACTTTATTAACGAGGACCATAGTTTCAGTTTCCAGCGATTTAGGGTCGGAGCAGATCTTGGGCAGTTCCAAGCAGGATTTGGATTGAACCAGGTACAAGTGGGAACGGGTTTAGATTATACGGCGAGCCCGGGTATATTCTTACGGATGGAACTTTACTAGGCTATAACTGGTATTGTGGTGCAGTAGGATGATAGGGTAAAAAAACTTGGCATCTATGGATATTCACCCAGTAATCCAAAGTGAAACGTTGATCGTTTGGCCTTGTTCTGGCAGGTTCTGAGAGCCTGCGCCAAATAGGTAGGCAAACCTGCGCCAAAGTATGTGCCTAAACAGCACTGGAAATGAAAAACGTTAACGGGTTACAACGATTTAATATAGTAATGGGTCTTGTAACCAGTATTTGATTTTTTACATGAAGCCTGATTAAATCCCAATAAACCCCAATTTGTGTTAACTAAGAATTTAACGCAAGGAGGTAAACGTAACACCATGACCGAGAAGAAACTACTGTCGCTTATTGTTTTACTCTTATTTTACGTAAAAGTGTCCATTGCCCAAACCGGGGAGCCTTGCCCACCGTTGGTGATCCCAAGTGAATTTAAAAATAATGAGTTCGACCATAATGGAGTCACTATCCCTTACCGGTTACTCACCCCGGAACCAGGTACTACTGGCCAAAAGTTCCCCTTGATCCTTGCATTGCATGGCCTTGAAAACTTCGCGGCAATGCCGGGTATGTTTTTAAGGTGTGCTGGGTATTACGCTTTGGGGTGGTTGGAGCCGTCACTTCAAGATAAATATCCCAGTTATGTGGTTGCTCCCCACCTTCACGATGGGCTATTCGATAGAGGATATTCGCGCTGGGGAGAGGAAAAACCACTGGATTTTTTAAAGCAGCTTATCGATCACCTCCTATCCACGGAAAGAATAGACCCTAACCGGATCTATTTAACCGGTCATTCTATGGGGGGGATCGCGACGTTCATTATCCCGAAGTCCTTGCCAGGTTATTTTGCGGCTTTAGTCCCGATGAACACAGCCGGGGGATGCCCGGAAGTCTGCCTGGAAGTCGACAGGGGGGTATATGACAACTTGTCCATTTGGGCGGTACATCACCGGTTTGATGCGGCTAACTCTAATGTACGCGCGGTTTTTAATAAACTGGAAGAGTCAGGGGAGGAAGTTTATTCCACTCATTCTTTTGGGGATGAAATTATTAACCTGCCCCGGGAGAGAATGGAAGAGCTCATCGATGAGCACCAACAATTCTTTCATACCGAATATCGATACCCTTGTACAACTTGGCGATGTCATACAAGCTCTAAAGACACCATCCTGCGTGATCCACTGTTTCGCAAATGGTTATTTCGGCAATACAAAACTGACCCGACAGCGGTGGCGATCACCTCTATTGATGAAAGGGACAGGTTTACTGTTAAGTGGACTGCGAAAAACGATGCGGATAGCGTAGAAATCTGGTTCCGTGCCAATGATGAGTCGAAGTGGCAAAAGCTTCGGAAAGTTTTAGCGGGTACACGAGCATTTGACCTGGTACCTGCATTAAACCGTGAGGATATTCTCATCAATTCAGATGTAAAGCTAGTAGTATTCAATAGCGATAATTTTGCCTACGGCCAGTCAAGAGCAAAAGCCAATAAGGCAATTACAGGACTGCCGGGAGAGAGAGAAGGGCTCGGTATTCAAGTCTATCCTAACCCGGCAAAAAACAAGATCCACTTAAAGATAAAGAATGATAAACCCGGGGAAATATGGCGTTTTAAAATGATCTCTGCGAATGGATCTGTCGTCAAAAGTGGCAAGATCGAAGAAAACCAGGTACAAGTTGCTGGGCTGCTTGGAGGAATCTATTTATTGGTGGTGCAATCTAACACCCGGCGGCTTCAGCAGAGAATACAGGTCCTAGATTAGTACATACAACCAAAGAAAACTTGCTTTATCTGTACATAAATGGCTCATATACCATTCTCCAGGTAGTGCAAGCTTTCTAAAGAATAAAACAAAATGTACCTATTTTTTTGAGGTACACTGGGCATAAAAGCCGAGATGCTTTCGTCCAAAGGCCTGCATAACGGACTAGCCAAACGATAACGACTTTTATACTTAACTGAACAGTTTTATGAAATGGATCTATTTGCTCATAGCGATCATAGGTGAAATGATCGCCACTTCTTTCTTAAAAGAAAGTACCGGGTTTACCAAATTGGTGCCCTCGGTCATTACCGTGTTAGGCTATGGGGTCACTTTCTATTTCCTTTCGCTTGCGCTTAAGCAGATCCCAATAGGTGTCGCTTATGCCCTATGGGCAGGGGTAGGGATATTGCTGGTGGCATTGGTAGGCTACTTCCGTTTTCATCAAAAGTTAGATACCCCGGCTGTAGTGGGCATGGCACTTATTGTACTAGGTGTAGTGATCATGCAAGCCTTTTCAAAAACGCTGTCGAGCTGATAAGCCCTTAACCCGGATTATTCACCTGGCGAAAAAATTTCGATAGCAAGAGCGTTTGAACTTGATGGCGGTTCATTTGGTGATGAAACCCTGGGTTTAGGTGGGCATTGGCAGGTTGGAGCGGGTAGTTTTCGGAGA